>CAZLAL010000226.1:0-6422 GCA_964557455.1 uncultured Dehalococcoidales bacterium | reverse complement strand
GCGAGCACAGCCGGACCCACAACGAGAGGAGTGCCTAGAGGTACAACGCCTAGCATGTGGGAGTCTGTTGAGTCTTCGGTTTCTAGGGTCTTACCTGTGACCAGATACCTGACGGCCAGAATCAGCAAAATGATGCCCCCGGCCATTAAGAAATCAACGACCTCAATGCCGAGAAGCAGAAAAATAGCTTTGCCGATAACAACAAACAGCAGACCTACGGCGAAGGCGGTAAGGGTGGCCAAATTCGCTGTCCGTTTACGATATGTAGCTGCTTCTTCTTGGGTCAAAGCGAGAAAGATAGGCAAATTGCCAATGGCGTCCATGGCGACGAAAAGAGGGACGAAAGTCAAAGCTAGTTCTCGAATAACGTCTGCCATCTCACCCGAAATCCTGTTCTTTCAGTTCTCAACCCATATTTGTTTAGAGTAGGGGTTCTGTGTTCTTGAAAAGGGGCGAGGGCTCACTTCACAAGGTCTAACTCTGCCGTAAAACCCAGGTGGCCGAAGCTACACTATCGTCTTCGTCCAGGCCCATCAGCCTTGCTCCGCGGCCGTTTCTGCTCTGAGTTGGGACCTGCTCCACGGGAATGTTCACCACATTGCCCTTGCTTGATAGCATCACCAGAGAGCCTTGTTGGGAGACAAACTTGGACAAAGCCAGATTACCTGTCTTCGGGTTGACCCTGTAAGTCCTCACCCCCTTGCTGCCCCTATTATGGACAGGGTAGTTCTTGATCGGGGTTAACTTGCCATACCCTTTTTCGGTCAGCGTGAGTACGTAGGCATCGGGAGAGACAATACCCATGCCAACAACATGATCATCAACGAGGCGAATGCCACGGACGCCGCCACTGGTTCGAGATGCAGTCCTCAAGGCTTTGACCTGGAATCTAATAGCCTTCCCGTTTCGACTGACCAGGATAACCTCGTCTTCATCGGCAACTACACCGGCGGAGGTCAGTTTATCCTGTTTTCTGAGTCCCATGGCAATGATGCCATTCCTCCTTATCGAGGCAAACGCACTCAGTTGGGTCTTTTTTACCAGGCCACCTCTGGTCGCCATCAATAGGAATTTGGCAGGGGGGAAGCTTGTGATGGCCAATAAGACCGTTACTTCGTCCTCCAGGTTAATAGGTAGCAGGTTGACCAGGGCTATGCCCTTGGCCGTTCGCGAGGAATCCTCGGGAAGCTCGTAGCACTTAACACAGTAGACCTTACCGGTGCTGGTGAAAAAAAGGAGATTATCGTGTGTGTCAGCCACCAAGATGTGGCTCACCGTATCGCCACCCCGGGTCACCATTCCTATGATGCCTTTTCCGCCGCGGTGTTGCAGCCGGTAGGTGCTGGCAGGAATCCTCTTAATGAATCCTTTGTTGGTCAATGTAACGACCATTGATTCGTGAGGAACCAGGTCCTCCGTACGAAATTCTTCGATTTCCTGCACTTTTACTACGGTTCGCCGCGGATCACCGTAATTGGCCTTAAGCTCCTCGGCATCCTGGGCCACAAGCGACAGTACTTTCCGAGGGTTAGCTAACAAGTCCTCAAGATAGGAGATGTTCTTTATAACAGCGGCATATTCCTCAGTTATTTTGTCTTGCTCTAGCTTAGCCAATCTGCGAAGCGGCATATCAAGGATAGCCTGTGCTTGAATCTGTGACATGGCAAAAGCTTCCATCAAGTTGACACGAGCCGATTCGACTGTCTGAGACTGTCGAATAATCTTGATTACCTGCTCGAGGTTGTTCAGCGCGATTCTGAAGCCTTCGAGAATATGAGCCCTGTCCTTTGCCTTATCAAGCTCAAACTGAGACCTTCTGGTAATGACCTGGGAACGGAAGTCAATGTAAGAAGTGAGCGCTTCCTTAAGGTTAATGAGCTTAGGTTGTCCATCAACCAGCGCAACCATATTGATATAGAAGGCAGACTGCATCGTCGTATACTTGTAGAGGGTGTTAAGTACCTGCTGAGGTTGTGCCTCCTTCTTCAGGTCAATAACGATGCGCATGCCTTCCCTATCCGACTCGTCGCGCACCTCGGCAATCCCCGAAATCCTCTTCACTTTGGCCAGCTCAGCTATCTTTTCCACCAAAGCTGCCTTGTTTATCTGATAGGGAAGCTCAGTAACAACTATTTGTCTCTTGCCTGTCTTGGTGGTCAGTTCTTTGGCTTTAGCTCGAAGTATGATTTTGCCTTGCCCGGTAGTGTAGGCATTGTCTATGCCTTCCTTCCCCCAGATTATCCCGCCAGTGGGAAAGTCGGGGCCTTTGACTAACTCCAGTAGTTCATCAGCAGTGGCGTCGGGGGAGTCAATGAGATAGATAATGGCATCGCATATCTCACCCAGGTTATGCGGCGGGACGTTCGTCGTCATGCCCACTGCTATGCCCGCAGAACCGTTAACCAGCAAATTAGGCAGCCTAGCGGGCAGGACGGAAGGTTCCTGTAGAGAGTCGTCGAAGTTGGGGACAAGGTCGACGGTGTTCTTTTCGATGTCGAGCAACATTTCTTCGGCAATCTTGGCAAGGCGGGCCTCCGTATATCTCATTGCTGCTGGCGGGTCATTGTCTACACTGCCGAAATTCCCCTGCCCATCAACCAAGGGATATCTCAGAGAAAAATCCTGAGCCATGCGTACCATGGCTTCGTATACCGGGCTATCTCCATGGGGATGGTACTTCCCTAGAACTTCACCCACAATGCGGGCACTCTTCTTGTACGGGCTGTTGTGCCGCAACCCGATGCCATCCATAGCGTACAATACACGTCGCTGCACTGGCTTCAGCCCATCACGCACATCAGGCAGGGCCCGGGAGACGATTACGCTCATGGCGTAGTCCAGATAGGAGCTTTTCATCTCCTCTTCGATATTAACAGGCTTTACTATTGCGGCTTCCATCAAAGTTCAATTCCCCTTTCACCATCTTCACCAACGACTGTGAAACCTTCGGGTAAAGATTCTTCTTCGGGACCAAGCTCCTCTTCTTCCTCGAAATATCCGGCCTCGGGTATAGCTTCGCTTTCGTCAGTAATAATCCCTCGCCTGAGGAGGCTTTCTTTAATACGCGTGCGCAGGTGCTCTGCAGTTCTAACAGGAAAAGAAGGACGTCCCGCTTGGCTAGGGTGTTGGTATACCTCTTTAATCAGGACGTGCACTTTATCACCATCTGCATTAAGGATCGCCGCATCGTATCTATTGCCACCTCGCATTAATTTGATGAGACGTAGTCCTTGTTTCGGCTCCACCTCGCCCAGACATTTTCCATGCTCATTCGTCACAGTCAGCCGTTGTTTCTTCGCTTTTAACTGTACCTGATCACCAAATCCCATCTTGGCTAAAACGCTGGCCGGAGCTACATTGTGAAGAGTCACCACCCCGGCCTTGCCTATCTCAGTTATGAAAAGGTCAAGAGCAACTCGTCGAGTTTGAGCCTTCCCGGTCGAAGCTTTCTGCTGAGTCTTTCTCCTTAAGGCTGCCATAGCTTCTGAGAGGCTAGTCAAGCGGGCAAGATTCTTCTTCGCAATCGCATTCTCAGGGGCAAGCTCGAGAGCCTTAACGTAGGCTTCCTTAGCCCCTTCAAAGTTCCCTAATTCTGTCAAGGCTCGGCCAAGACGGTTGTAGGCCTCCACGTCGGAGGGGAATTTCTCGATTATATCTCTGTTTAGGGCTTCAGCTTCCTCCCAGTTGCCCTCGAGTGCTAAATCGATGGCTTCCTTGCTCAGCCGTTCCCTTAACCGAGCTTTCTCTTCCTTTTCTTGTTGATGAGATGCTATATACATTTCCATAGAAGTTATTAGTTAATGATGCCAGGCCAAAATTGTCAAGTTTCCTTCTCCATCTCAAAGGCCTGATGCAGTGCCTGAACAGCGTCCTTAACTCTATCCTCTGAAATGATACAAGTTATCCTGATCTCGGAAGTGGTAATCAGGTGGATGTTAATGCCATGGTCATAAAGAACGCGAAACATCCTAGCAGCATAGCCCGGCGTATTCTGCATACCGGTGCCTACAATACTGACTTTGGCCAGTTTAGAATCGGCCACACATTGCTTGCCACCCACGGATTTGACCACTGGTTCCACGATGGACATCGCCTTGATTAGATCGTTCCGAGCCACGGTAAATGTGAGATCAGTAATATTGTTGAGGCTGGCATTCTGCACAATTGTATCTACGTCTATATTGGCTCTGGCCAGGGGTTCGAAGATTGCCGCGGCAATGCCGGGATGGTCGGGAACACCGACGACGGTGACTTTAGCCACATTGGTATCATGGGCAACGCCTCTTACCTTGTTTCTTACTTCCATGGAAGCCTCCTTGCAGATAACAGTACCCGGGCTCTCGCTAAAGCTGGAAGTCACCAATATGGGCAAATTGTATAACCAGCCTAGTTCCACCGCTCGGCTGTGTATCACTCTGGCTCCATAGTTAGCCAGTTCCAGCATCTCTTCATAGTCAATCTGCTTTAGCTTGATGGCTTCAGGAACAAGATGAGGATCAGCGGTATAAACGCCTTCAACATCAGTATATATTTGACAAATTTGGGCGCCCAGGCTGGCAGCCAGAGCAACTGCGGTAGTATCAGAACCACCGCGACCCAAGGTGGTAGTATCTCTTCTGCCGGTCGCTCCCTGAAACCCGGCTACTATGACGATATTGCCCTTTTTTAACTCGTTGACCACTCGTTTCGCGTCGACCCGCAGGATTCGAGCTCGATTATAGCTAGAATCGGTTTGTATGCCTGCCTGAGCACCACTGAGACTAAGCGCTTTGTACCCCAGACTGCCTAACGCCATAGCTAGAAGGGTGCTGGAAACTGTCTCCCCCGTTGACAGAAGCATATCTAGCTCTCTGTCGCTCGGCTGCTCGCTCACCTCATAGGCCAATTTGATTAACTCATCGGTGCTGTCTGCCATGGCCGAAACGACCACTACCACCTGATTTCCTTCGTCTTTAGCTTTACCAATGCGCCGGGCGACACTCTTAATCTTATCGGCATCAGCCACTGAGCTGCCACCATATTTTTGAACTGTTAAAGCCATCCGTTTACCTCTACTGAGTTAGCGCCGACTACTCTATCAGTCTACTCATCATACTATGTCCTTCCTCAATCAGTATCCCTGTTCGTCTAGCCTCTGCTTCAGTAAATCTCTCCGCCACTGGTCGACTTGTCGGGGTGAATCCTGGCCCCCAGAGCACAAATGGAACGGGGTCAGGAATATGGGTTTGAATCTGGACTGGCGTCGAGTGGTCAGGCAGAATCAGTATGCGCAGGGCATCTTTGTGCCAGGCACGAAGCCGACCTACAATCTCTTTGTCCACCTTCTGGATAGCTTCTATTTTTTCATTAGCGAGGCCGGCGTGGGCCGATTCATCGGTTGCTTCGACATGGATAATGACCATGTCATATTGCTCAAGTGCTTTCAAGGCACCAGCGGCTTGAGCCAAATAATCGTTGTTCATATCGCCGCTCACGCCGGGAGTGTCCAGCACCGCTATACCCGTCATAGTGGCTAAGCCTCGAATAATATCAACTCCGGACGTCACGGCAGCCTCAAGCCCGTAAATCTTCTTGAACGCCGGCATAGCCGGTATTTTGCCGCTGCTCCAGAAAAGCCAGATCATGGTAGCAGGAATATCGCCGCGCGCTACTCGTTCTGCATTGACCGGATGGTCACGGAGCACAGGCTCAGAGCGCACCATTAGCTCTCTTAGTAAGTCACTTCCAGGTCCCTTGGGAAGAAATTCGTCAATGAGCCTGTCGGGGATGTCATGTGGTGGAGTACAGGTAGCCAGCAAGGTATCTTCTCTCCCTCTTATTTTGCATAAATGTCTATAGCTCACACCGGGATAGAACTGTATTTCATCATTGCCAAGTTTCTCATTTATAGTATTGATTAGAGCCTGTCCTTCGGCAGTGCTGATATGCCCGGAACTATAGCTCCACATTTTCCTGTTGCGAACGGCTACTAAATTGCAGCGAAAGGCGACCTCACCTTCATTGATAGGAACGCCCATGCCGTGAGCCTCAATAGCGCTCCGGCCTCGATAATATAACTTAGGGTCGTAGCCCAATACAGACATGCAAGCGCAGGCACTGCTGGGTTCCATCCCGATGGGCACATTGCGAACCAGCCCGACGGTGCCCGTTTCTGCAATAGCGTCCATGTTTGGGGTATGCGCTGACTCCAGGCAGGTTTTCCCTCCATGAGTAGCCAATGGCCAACCTGACGCACCATCAATTATCAAAACGCAATACTTCATTCTTGCCCCCCCATAGTAGAACATCATATAATAGCACAGACGACGGGGCGTAGCGCAGCGGGTAGCGCGCAGCGTTCGGGACGCTGAGGTCGGAGGTTCAAATCCTCTCGCCCCGACATTTAGAGATGTGCTAATCCCTGCTTCCCAGCCCTGATCTAT
>CAZLAL010000225.1:0-6133 GCA_964557455.1 uncultured Dehalococcoidales bacterium | reverse complement strand
AAGGATGATATGCCGCAGCTCTTGAGCTTCTTTCTGTGCCTCTAGCACTCTAGCTACAAAATCTGAGCTCGTCACGATGGCTTTGGCTCCGCAGTCACGATATATATCGGCTGCCTGGTCGGGCCGCAGCAGGGGGCTCAGGGGGACAACAACAGCGCCTATTTTGTATATGGCAGGAAAAGCGGACAAGACTTCTGGACTGTTAGGCATTTGCACTAGCACGCGGTCTCCCTTGCTTACGCCAAGTCCTTTGAGTCCATTCGCCAATAGATTAGCGTTGTGATTTATCTCGACATTTGTGTACCACCTACCTTCGAAATAGAGAACCTCGTATTCCCCGAACCTCTTTACGTTATCCTCTATGGCAGTGCCAATGTTCATGATATGTGTTTACTCAATTCATTAGTAAACTGTCACCTGGCGGTGAGTAGGTCCTGGGCCAGTTGCTGGTCGGTTGATGGTACAACTCTGCTAGCGAGCCGTCAAGTTTCAAAGGAACTCAGCTATTTCCCTATTTGGAGGCATATCCAAGTAGCGACATGCAACATAGTTACTGCTCCGTAACTGCGGCAAGATTTCGTTATCGGCAAATTGCCTGCATTGACAAATCGCTCACATTAGGTTTTAATTGTCCCGATTTTGTCTAGATAACCACAGTGACCGCGCGGCAACCCTTACTAGACAGGAAATTACAGAAGCAAGACTCACACCACAAATTCGTAACAGGAGGGAAAAATGATAGGGATAACTTCTTATGGATCTCACATACCGTGGTATCGGATAGATCGCACAGTCATTTATGGCGCAATGGGCTGGCTTAATCCAGCGAATTTTTCGGCTGGGGAAAAGGCAGTAGCTAGCTACGACGAGGACAGCCTTACCATGGCCGTGAGCGCAGCTATGGATTGTCTGAAGGGGATTGATAGGAACACAATTGACGGCGTATATTTTGCCAGTGTTAGTCTTCCCTACAAAGTGAGACAGAATGCAGCAATAATTGCTACCGCTCTCGACTTGAGACCCGATATCAGAACCGCCGATTTCACCAGTACCACGAAAGCAGGGACCACTGCCTTGATTGCTGCTCGTGATGCCATCAAGGCTGGGTCGGCTAAGAAAATTTTGGTCTGTGCCTCTGACGCTCGTGCGGCAAGGGCCGGTAGCTCGCAGGAGCAAGCTTACGGGGACGCTGCTGCTGCGATTCTTATAGGGGAAGATGATGTGATTGCTGAGCTCCAAGAAGTGCACTCTATTTCCTATGATTTCGCTGATAGGTGGATGGCCGATTTTGACAGATTTGATAGGATTTCAGAAGACAGGTGGATCAGAGATGAAGCATATACTAAATTTGTTTCTGAAGTTATCTTGGGACTGGCCAAGAAACGCAGTCTTAGTCCTAAAGATATAAGCAAGCTGGCTTTGCCCAGCCTTTATGCCAGAGAGGATGCTGGCATAGGAAAGCGACTAGGGCTTGAACCGGGCCAGATTCAGCACCATCTGCTTGATGCCGTAGGCAACTGCGGGACTGCGCATCCCCTGGTCTTGCTTGGGGCAGCACTCGAAGACAGTAAGCCAAAGGACAATATCGTTGTTACCAGTTGGGGAAGTGGGGGCGATGCTCTACTATTCCGAGCTACAGAAAAAGTGGGCAGCTTCACAAATAATAGGAAAGGTGTCAAAAAGGCCTTAGCATCCAAGAATATGCTAACCAATTATGCCAAATATAGTAGTTTCCGGAGCGTAGGTTCGGTGGATTTAGGCATGAGAGCTGAAACGGGAGTCCCATGGGACCAGAAACCGCTATCATGGCGTAACCGCAAATCGCTCCTGGGCCTCGTAGGCTCGAGATGTAAGAAGTGTGGTACACCCCAGTATCCTGCTCAAAGAGTGTGTGTCAACCCCAGCTGTAAAGCTATTAATGAGATGGAGGAGTACAGGTTCTCTGATAAGAAAGGCAAGCTCTTCACCTACACCGAAGATTATCTAGGTTTTACGCTCAATCCTCCGGCGCTATATGGCATGATAGACTTCGACGGAGGAGGAAGATTCAACTTTGAAGTAACTGATTGTGAAGCAGGCAGCCTCAAAGTAGGCATGCCTGTGGAAATGAGCTTCCGGAGGAAGTTTGTTGATGAGAAGCGGGGTACTTATTTCTATTTCTGGAAAGCGACTCCAGTCAGGGAATAGTTAGCGAACGAAAGGAGGAATAAGAAATGGGTTCCATTAAGGATAAGGTTGCCATTGTAGGTATGGGTTGCACCAAGTTTGGCGAACGCTGGGATGCCGGCCCCGAGGATTTGATGGTCGAAGCGTTTACGGAATGCATTGACGATGCCGGAATAGGGCCAAAGGATGTTCAAGCAGCCTGGCTAGGCACTCAGTTTACTGAAGTTAACCAGGGGGTTAGTGGTTTGCCCTTGGCTCAAGCCCTGAAATTGCCTTTCATTCCGGTGACTCATGTAGAAAATATGTGTGCCAGTGGTTCCGAGGCTTTGAGGGGAGCTTGCTATGGAGTTGCGTCAGGGGTTTACGATATTGCCCTGGCGGTTGGTGTCGAAAAGCTCAAAGACGTCGGCTACGGTGGGCTTCCCGAGATGGCCCTTGGTGCTGCCGGAAAATACGATTCGCTTGTTAGTCCCAATATGACGGCACCAGGCATGTTTGCCATGATGGCTACGAGATACTTTGCCAGATATAAGCTAAGTCCTGAAGAAGGTAAGCTAATGCTTGCCAAAGTATCGTCAAAGAGCCACCATAACGGCACTTTGTCTGAAAAAGCCCACTTGCGCAGGGAGGCTCCTGTCGAAGTCATAATGAAAGCTCCTATAGTGGCCTGGCCGTTGGGGTTGTATGATTGCTGTGGAGTTAGCGATGGGTCTGCAGCCGCCATTGTTGTTCGGGCGGACATGGCAAAGAATTTCCGATCTGATCCTGTCTACATCAAGGCTCTTCAAATTGCTGCCAGCTCTGGGGAAGAGATGATGTATACCGACTACGACTACACTCATGTTGAGACTACTACTCGAGCCGCGGCTAAGGCTTATGAGGAGGCGGAGATAAAGAACGCGCGTCAGGAGATAAGCATGGCCGAGGTCCACGACTGCTTCTCCATCACTGAGGCAGTGACTATGGAGGACCTGCAGTTCAGTCCGAGGGGGAGGGTGAAGGAAGATATCGATGCTGGCAGATTCAACCTGGATGGTGAGCAGCCGGTGCAAACGGATGGCGGTCTGAAGTGCTTTGGGCATCCTATCGGAGCCAGTGGACTTAGGATGATGTACGAAGAGTACAAGCAGCTTCAAGGAAAGTGTGGACCAAGACAGGTAAAGAACCCCAAGTTTGGCCTTACCCATAATCTTGGTGGCTTCCCTCCTCGTTGTGTAATCAGCACGTTTATAGTAGGACTTTAAAGAAACGATACAAATGAACTTCTGGGTCGCATAGGAGCAAAAAGAGGGAGCGAAGAGCTGTTTAAACGTGGGGAGGATTAGAGAAGTAAGACCATAACAGTTCCTATGGGTTATTCATGCGACGCTCCTGAGCTAAGGATGCCGTACGGGATGTACGCACAATTGCAGGGCAAAGCCCGGTTAGAGGAAGGACGGATTTAGAATCCCAATACAAGCGCGATTCACAATGCAGGCGGTTTCCGTCCCATGAATATCGTTACTGTCACCATCATAGAACCATAAATGAAACTGAATTTGGGGGCTAGCTATGGGCAACGATAGTTTGATTACAGACGGATTGCGTAAGCTGATAGGCACCACTCTGGAGACTACCGTTTTCAAGGTTGAGGAAGGAGCAATCCAGCGGTATGCGCAGGCCATAGGTGACCCAAATCCTCTATACAATGACCCCGATTTTGCCAGCAAAACCAAGTATGGACGCTTATTGGCTCCCCCTGGCTTCACCGGTTGGCCCGCTAAGGCTGGATGGGATATGTTCAAATTGGTCGAGACGCTAGTAAGAGCTGGAGCACCCTCCAGACTTCTTGATGGCGGAGCTGAATTCGAATTTATTGAACCCGTGGGCGCTGGCGATATATTGAACGCCACAACCAAAGTTGCCAACGTGACCGAACGCGAAACCAGTATGGGTAAGACCATGTTTACGACACTGGAGACCACTTTCGTAAACCAAAAGGGCAATCTGGCACTCAAGAGCCGGGCAACGTTGATCCACTTGTAGCCTGTGTTAGTTGCCCCATTTTTTGGAGGAGAAATGGCTAAACAAGTCTACTACGAGGATGTTGAGGTAGGCACTGAGCTAACACCGTTGGCAAAGGTTGCTACAACCCGCATGTTAGTCCAATGGGCAGGGGCATCAGGGGATTTCAATCCTCTGCATTATGACCAGGATTTCGCCAAAGCCATGGGCGTGGGTGGTGCCATTGTGCATGGAGCGCTTAAGCGTGCCTGGTTGGGACACTTGATGACTGATTGGATTGGAGAGGAAGGGAAACTCAAGAAATTGTCCTGCCAGTACCGAGGCATGGATTATCCCCGGAAAATGATGACGATGGAACAGCCCCACGAAGGGGAAACCTGGTGGTGTAAAGGCAAGGTGACCAAGAAATATGAAGAGGGGGGCGAGCACTTGGTCGAGTGCGAGATCTGGGTAGAGAACGGAAAAGGACAGAAGACAACGCCCGGCTCGGCCCTGGCTGCGTTACCGTCCCAAAGGAAGAAATAAGCGAGAGCATCAATACTTATGGCTGTTTATGACTGTTCTTTCTGCACATGGTGAACTCGCCTCGTCTTTGAGGCAGTCAATCTCAGAAGTGTAAACAAGGAGGTACAAAATGGGAAAACTAGAGGGCAAAGTGGCGGTCATCACGGGGACAGCGCGGGGTATAGGCAAAGCTGATGCTTTGTTGTTCGCCAAGGAAGGTGCTGCTGTCTTCCTGACTGATATTGATGAGGCGCCGCTAAGAGATGCGATCAGCGAGATCAAAGCTGCCGGAGGGAAAGCTGACGGCTGTACCGGCGATGTGACGAAGTTCGAAGATTGTCGCACGGTCATGGACAAGGCAGCCGAGGAATTCGGCAAGATAGATATCTTGGTCAATAATGCCGGCCTTACCAGAGATGCTTTGATAAGCAGGATGACGGACGCGCAATGGGACACATGCGTTAATATCATTCTCAAGGGGACTTTCAATTGTATCAAAGCAGCTTCAAGACACATGATGAAGGCGGGACACAACGGGAGAATAGTCAATGTATCCTCTGTAGCCGGACTGATGGGAAACGTCGGCCAAATCAACTATTCGGCCGCTAAGTCAGGCCTTATCGGGCTGACCAAGACCGTAGCCAGGGAGTGGGGACGGTTTGGAATTAGCTGCAATGTCGTTGCCTATGGCTTCGTAGATACAAGGCTGACCAGGGAAAAAGAGACACAGCAAGAACAAGTAGCTGGAGAAGCAGTCGGTATACCAAAGAAGGTAAGGGATATGATTCTGCTTCAGGTTAAGCCGATGACACCCGAGGAGGCTGCCAAGCCTGTTCTATTCCTGGCTTCGGACGATGCTGCTTTTATCACCGGACAGGTTTTGAATGTTTCCTCCGGAATGTACATGTAGGTCAAAGTGTTTGATTCCGCTACAACCAGAGACACTAGACATAGGCTGCCGTCGATTATTGAGTCTATGGTCAAGGATTTGCAGATCGCTACCCTAGCTGCTTATGTAAAGACCTCAACAACAGCAGTTGTCACTGTAATCAGGTCTATCTAACCAGGTAGTATGTTGTGTTGTCTCCCTGTGTTGTAATAGAAGCAAGGTGCTATAGCTTGCAAGGTCAGTTTCGGGAAGCTCAGAATGGACTTTAGACCGACCGAAAAAGAACTACGCTTAAAGGAAGAAATCCGCAACTTTGCCCAGGCGGAATTGCCTCCGGATTTGCCTCGCAACACCTTGATTGACGGGGAGTTCAGGGATTTCGAGTTCGAAGTATCTATCTCCACAAAACTGGCACAAAAAGGTTGGCTCGTCATGAGCTGGCCAGAACAATATAGCGGGCGTAGCGCTTCCCTATTGGAGCAGACAATATACGAAATGGAGATAGCTTACTGGAATGTACCGGGAGCCTGGATGGGCATCAGCGGAACACAATGGGTAGGCCCTTGTTTA
>CAZLAL010000224.1:0-2530 GCA_964557455.1 uncultured Dehalococcoidales bacterium | reverse complement strand
TTGTTCGAAGAGCTCCGCTCCCGTTTCGTCCATCTCAAATGTCAAATATACTTCGTTCAACTGGCTCATCTGAACCTCGGTGTTTTCCTTGAAATACCTGCTGCTGAGAACTAACTCCTTTTCCTCGCCATTCACTGTGACCGTCCCCGTAGCAGGAACCCAATTTCCTTCCGAGTCCAGTTCCCGAAATTCGAGCACGGTGAAGAGCCCAACCATGTCTTTGGCCTTCTCGATGTCGGCAATGCCCGGTATCTGGATGACTATGTTATATTCGCCTTCTTGTTTTTGTATTTGGACGGTGGACTCAGTTATGCCTAGAGCATTAATACGCCTTTCTATAACTCCCTTCACACCCTCCATGATTTCATCTCTGTTGTCAGACTCGATGTCGCTGACGTCAGCCTGGTAAACCAGGTAGCTGCCACCCGCGAGGTCGAGGCCCAGCCTTAGTCCTTCCCTGCCGAAAACATCTCTATCCAGCGGTACTACGGACCATAGGGCGAAACCGAATATGACAAGGATGAAAATCAATAAATAGACGTTTCCCCTTCTCAATTCAGGCCACCTTTCTTATTAAGGGCTACTCCTGGTTCGGAATTCCGAGCTTTTCGAGATTCCCTTACCTGTTGTTTGCTCAAACTGGACAGTACCTTTCGCACCAGGTCTAACGCCTCTTCTCTGCTGCTTAACTCACCGCTGGCGTGAGCCTCGCTAACCATAGCCAAAAGTCTGCCGACCAGCGGCCCTGGCGCCAAATCAAATGTGTTCATTATATCATTGCCGTCGAGCAGTCTTTCCGGCGACACCTTCTCTCGCTGCCTTCCATGCTCTGTCAGTATGTAGTTCACCAGCTGGCACTGTTTTCTCCATCCCTCCATGGATGTCAGGGGGCCGCAGGTTGCCAGATAATCGGCTAAAGCCAGAAGTAGAATATCAATGCCAGCCTCGCCAGTATCCCGAAAGTAGCGATAAATTGCCCTCTGAGTAGGCAATTCGTCATTGGCCATCTGAGCCGGGCGCAGATGATGATAAACAAGGCTTTCCACGAGTCTTATTTCCCGATTGCTGAAGCGCAATCGTTCTAAGATGTCTACCGCCATAGCTGCACCTTGTTGGCTGTGGCCTAGAAACCTGGCCCTACCCGTATCATCAATGGACTTCGTCCTTGGTTTGGCAATATCGTGGAGCAGGCCCCCCAATTTGAGCAGAACCCTGTGGTTGCTTCCGCTGGACACCTGCTGCGACAGGTGACTGTCTATCACATCTGACCAGGGAGCAGTGCTCAGTATATCTTCGTTGCAGTACTCCCAATCGCTTTCCCTGATGAGAAATTCTACCGTAGCTACGGTCTGTAGCGAGTGTTCGAAGACGTCCCAGAAGTGCACTGTTGGCTGCCCGACCCCTTTGCCCTCCGCCAGTTCGGGAATCAGGGTGGTAAGCAGGTCAAGTTTCTCCAAATATCTGAGATGCTGAGATGCTCCGGGCAGGATGAGCAGATGGAGCAGCTCTTCTCTAACCCTCTCGCCGGGCACTTCGGTGATAGCCTGGGAATAGCGTCGGATTAAAGCCTCCGTATCCGGCTCTATTGTGAAGTCAAGTTCCGCGGCCAGTCTTACCGCGCGCAGCAGTCTGGCGGGATCAGCTTCGAATATTTTCTCGCTTACGCCCCGCACTGTTTTGGCGCGCAGGTCTTCGCTACCCGAAAAAGGATCGATAATCTTCAGCGGCAGTCGGCTTTCAGCCAGGGAAGGTTTTGATTTTCGGGCACCTTTTTTCGCAGCTGTGCCTACGGTGATGAATTGGTCGAGAGCCAAAGCCATGGCATTGATACTGAAGTCGCGGCGGGCAAGGTCGGTTCTAATGTCTCCGGCAAAGGAAGAGAAATCAAAATGCCACTCCGCAGCCTGCAATTCCCTGCTTTCTGCAGTCTTTGCTGGCCGTCCATCCGCAATCACCACGACTCTTGCTATCTTGTTTACGTCATCAAGGAGTACAAATGTGCCTTCTAGTTCTTTGGCCACTCTGCGGGCAAGGGTGATGGCGTTACCGTTTACGGCGATATCTATATCGCTAGTCGTTTTTTTTAGAAGCCGGTCGCGGATAAATCCCCCAACGATGTAACCTTGCTTTTTCTGGACATCTAAAAGGCGGGATATCTTGGCCAAAATGGGAAGCAAACTGCTGCTCTTCATGGGAGACATGACAGGGCATTATAATTTGCGTAGCGACAATTGTAAAGCTCTATTGATTTCCCCAGACAGCATCATCTCGGATTGTGAGTTGGAGTGCATTTTATCAGGATAACGTCTGCCAGGGATGGGAAAGGTCGGGCGAGTCTATCCAATCCGTTCAAGACGGCATAGGCAATAAAGTAGGGGAGTTTGGAAAGAAAACTGCCCCACAACGGCAGCCCAAAGAACAAGGATATTCCCTTTGTGTTCTTGATTTCAAAATGCGGCTTCACCAGGCTGATTAAAAATGGGTAATCAAATTTATACGTATGGTCCAGCGGTATCTCCCAGGGCTTCCT
>CAZLAL010000223.1:0-4815 GCA_964557455.1 uncultured Dehalococcoidales bacterium | reverse complement strand
TTGTTGGTCAGAGACTCCCGAAAACGGAGACGGGAGCTCAATTTGCTCCCGCCCCTTATGTTAAAAAGGAGGCCAGTGATGACGAATCTACTCTCCCCTGCTTTCAGCCATACTTGAGTACGCTGGAACAAATCCTGTATACTACTATATCACAAGATTACCATAAGGCCAGAATAATGTCAATAGTCTCAATGTGGTATATCTAGACGAGCGCAAAGTTGTTAGTCCAGAACAATGAGCTAGAATAGATTGGCATTTTGCCTGGGCAAAGATTGGCGAAAAACGTTCAGCCAAACCGTAAGCAAGGCAGTTCTGTGTTCGGGGCGCTCTCAGATATCTTCGCTTAATCTGATTGTGAGCAAGCGATGGCAATCACGATTGCCACCGCTGAGTTGTTCTTCGGCTGACTGAGCCGATATCATCATGACGGAGAAGTGTATACTGTGTGGACGAAGGTGAGGAAGCTAAGGTCTCTTTTCTAGGCGGCCGCTCCATTAAGCAGGGGACACGTGAGTGAATTGTTAAGTGCGGCATCTTAGTTATAATATAGGAAAGGGTATATTTTCTGTACCTGATTTGCAGGATTTTTCTGATTGAAGAAGGGATACGACGTAATCGTTGTGGGTGCCGGGCCAGCCGGGGTCACACTGGCGTACGAGCTAGGGAAGAAAGGGGTCGTGGTATTAGTTTTGGAGAAGGAGAAACTGCCCCGCTACAAGTGCTGCGCTGGCGGACTTACCAGCAAGGCGGCAAAACTTCTTGATTTCGATATATCTCAGGCAGTTGAAGCCGTAATTCATGAGCTTAGCTTCACCTTCAATCTGAGCAGCCCTTATCCGGGGCGGCATTCACAGCCATTGATATATACAGTGATGCGTGACGTTTTCGACCAGCTTCTGGTGGAAAGGGCACAGCAGGCGGGGGTTGTATTCATGGATGGGCAGAAGGTGACTAAGTTGGAGATGAACAGCGATTTGGTTGACATTTCCACTGCTGAGGACACTTTTCGCTGTCGGGTTGTGGCCGGAGCTGACGGGGCTTATAGCGTGGTGGCAAGAGAACTGGGCATGGGGAAGCACATCAAATATCTGGCCGGAATAGAATCGGAAGTCGTCGTCTCTAAGGTAGAGCTGGCCAAGTGGCAATCGCGCGTTCAGGCAGATCTGGGGTATATTCCCGGAGGTTATGCCTGGGTATTTCCCAAGCGCGATCACCTTTCCATTGGAGCTGGTTGTCTTGCCTCTAAGGCAAAGTCCTTAGACCGCCGCCACCAGGAGTTTCTAGATTCACTGGGTATTGGCAGCTATGCTATCGCCAGGACCAGCAGCCATTTAATACCAACGTGTACGAAAGGAAGGCTTGTCTGGCAAGATAGAGCCTTGCTGCTGGGGGATGCGGCTGGCTTTGCTGACCCTCTAACCGGCGAGGGTATTTACAACGCCATCTTGAGCGCCCAGCTTGCCGCGCCAGTTATCGAGCAATCCGTGGCAGGGGGCCAGGTTAAATTGCAGGATTATCAGGGGATTATAGAGCGAAAGATAGTCTCCGAGCTGGAGATAGCGCGCAAGCTATCAAGGTTCTTTGTGCATTTCCCCCGTCTGGCGTTTGGTATGCTCAACCAGAGCGAAAATGTATGGAAAGCCATGTGTGGCTTGATACGTGGTGAGTTGCAGTACTCTGACATTGTTAGAGGAAGTACCGGAGGGCTTAAGAGTATATTTAGCCGCATGCTGCGAGCTTAGCATAGTAACCTGAGGACCACCAGCCTAGGCTAGAGTGGAAATTTGTTACAATGTAAACTGGGAGCGAGTGGTGTCTGGAATACTTGATAGTGTAAACGACCCCGGCGATGTTAAGAAACTGAACCAGGCTGAACTGAGTGAACTCTGTGCTGAACTCAGGGAGTTGCTGATAGCCAGAGTTGGCGTAAATGGCGGGCACCTGGCATCCAATTTGGGAACGGTTGAGCTTACTCTTGCCTTGCACCGGGTGTTCGATAGTCCCAGGGACAAAATAGTCTGGGATGTGGGGCACCAGAGTTATGTTCATAAGCTGTTGACGGGAAGAAAGGAGCAATTCCCCTCGCTTCGACAATACGAAGGGTTATCAGGATTTCCTGACAGGGATGAGAGTCCTCACGATGCTTTCACGGTGGGACATGCAGGCACATCTGTTTCGGCGGCTTTGGGTATGGCTTTGAGCCGCGATCTTAGCCGGAGTGACCACCACGTGATAGCTGTCATCGGCGATGGGTGCCTGACCTGTGGCATAACTCATGAAGCGCTGAATCATGCCGGGCATCTGGACACGAGGCTTATAGTGGTGCTGAATGACAATGGCATGTCCATTTCGCCGACTATAGGAGCGATAGGCAGACATCTGAATGTGCTGCGAACAACTCATAGCTATATACAGGCCAAGAAGCACACGCATCACTTGCTCTCTTTCCTGCCCGGGGGAAATAAACTGGCAGAGGCCTTGCACAATCTCAAGGCTGGAGCGAAAGCGGTGGTGATGCCCACAGTGATATGGGAGCAGCTTGGTTTTGCCTACCTGGGTCCCATTGATGGTCATAACATCGCTGAACTGGAAGCTACTCTGACTCAGGCAAAGGACTACTACAAGCCGGTCATTGTGCATGTCCTGACCACCAAGGGCAAGGGCTACAAAGCTGCCGAGGAGAATCCGTCTGACTTTCACGGTCTGTCTCCCAGGAGCACAGCTGTGGCTACAACGCCCACCTATAGCCAGATATTTGCGCGGACGGTTAAAGGACTGCTGACGGAAAATCCCAGGGTGGTAATAATCAGCGCGGCCATGGTTGAAGGCAATAGCCTGTCTTCTTTGATTAAGGAATTTCCTCAGCGCGTCTACGACGTCGGGATTTCTGAGCAGCATGCGGTTACCTTAGCTGCCGGGCTAGCTACCCAGGGAGCTATTCCGATTGTAGCTATATACTCTACCTTCTTACAGCGCGCGTTCGACCAGCTGCTGCATGATGTCTGTCTCCCCGACCTGCCCGTTGTTTTTGCGCTCGACCGCAGTGGTATTGTCGGGGAGGACGGGAAAACACATCAGGGGATATTCGACCTATCCTATCTTAGCTTGATGCCTAATATGATTGTCTGTGCACCCAAGGACGAGAACGAGCTCCAGGACCTGCTCTATACTGCTATCAGCACAAGGCATCCGATGGCGATTCGTTACCCTCGGGGACAGGGAGCCGGTATCCCTCTAGCCAGCGAGCTTCACCAACTTCCCGTAGGGAAAGCTGAGATATTAAAGCAGGGTGAAGGTGTAGTCATAATAGGCATAGGCTCTACTGTTATGCCTTCCCTGAAAGCGGCGGAGCATTTGGTGCCGGCGGGCATCGATGCCATGGTAATCAATGCCCGATTCGCCAAGCCCCTGGATACAGAGCTTATTACGGACGTAGCCAGGCGCATCAAGAAGATGGTCACAGTGGAGGAAAATGTTCTTAGCGGGGGCTTCGGTGCTACCGTGCTAGAGCTGCTGCAAAAAGGTGGGCTTTCAGATGTCAAAGTGAAGCGATTGGGCATTCCCGATGAATTCGTAACACATGGGAAGCAAGGTTTTCTGCGCTCTATGTATCATCTGGATGCTACGGGAATAGCCAATGAGTGTGCTGATTTCCTGGCTGGCATCCAGGCAGAAGCAGAGGGCAAGTTTCACACCGCCGCCCCTTAATAGGGGCTTCCAGATGAAAGCGACGCTATTTTCATCTCAAGCGATTGAGTCGCCATCCTGCCGGGCCAGTCGCTTGAGCTCATAAAGCTTGGTGATTGCTTCCAGAGGAGACATGGAATCAATATCAAGCCGGGCGAATTCATCAGCTAACAAGGAGCCTTTCGAGAAAAGAGGGATCTGGAGCGCTTCTTTGCGATGAAGGACCTTGCCCTTCTTGGAAGCCTGGCTCTCCAGTTGAGCGAGCACTTCTTCCGCTCGAACGACTACTGCTCTGGGTAGGCCGGCTAGCTGAGCAACATGGATGCCGTAGCTCTTGTCGGTGCCTCCCGGGACAACCTTGTGCAGAAAGATGACTTTGTCTCCTTCCTCAGCCACCGCTACGTTGGAGTTTTTCACTCTGGGCAGGATATCCGCCAGACTGACCAACTCATGATAGTGGGTGGCAAAAATAGTCTTTGCCCCGAGTTTAGGATGGTTATGGATAAACTCGGCTACCGCCCAGGCGATGGAAAGCCCGTCATAAGTGGAAGTACCCCGACCTATTTCATCCAGGATGATGAAGGAACGAGTGCTGGCATTATTCAGGATATTTGCCGCCTCGGTCATCTCCACCATGAAAGTAGACTGTCCGGCAGCTAGGTCTTCTTGAGCGCCGATGCGGGTAAAGATGCGGTCGACAACTCCGATACTGGCTGAATCGGCCGGGACAAAGCTGCCTATTTGAGCCAGCAGAATGATTAAGGCGACCTGTCTGAGATAGGTGGACTTTCCGGACATGTTGGGACCGGTGAGTATAATGAGCTGGTTATCTCTATTGGATAAAGAAGCGTCGTTAGGAATAAAATTATCGCGGCCTATGCTTTGCTCCACGATGGGATGGCGTCCGCCTTTGATGTCAATGGCATCGTTATTGGTCAGGGTTGGGCGGACATAACCATGACGCGCCGCCACCTCTGCGAGACTGGAGAGGGAATCAATCTTAGCGATGGCTCTGGCGGTCGTCAGGATTTGTTCGCTTGAGGCGCTGATCTGCTGGCAAACCTGCCGGAAAATGCTCGCCTCCAGGTCGGCAATCTTCTCCTGGGCATTAAGAATAAGCGATTCATA
>CAZLAL010000222.1:0-3463 GCA_964557455.1 uncultured Dehalococcoidales bacterium | reverse complement strand
AACGGAGATCGGTCCTGATACCAGCGTAGGGGAACTGGTGGGCAACGTTCTGCGAAAGCAACATGGCCGAGCGGTGCCCGTTTGCCAGAATGGCCGGGTCCTGGGAATTGTGACTGTCACGGATGTCAAGGAACTGCCGCAGGAAAAATGGGGAGAGACAGCAGTCAGGGAAATAATGACGCATGAGCCACTTTACAGTGTGACTCCTGAAGATGATTTGAATACCGCTCTGAGACTCATTGCCAAACATGATATCAATCAATTACTGGTCCTGCAGCACGACAAGTGTGCCGGGTTACTGAGCCGGTCTGATATTCTAGCTCACCTTCACTTGAGCCAGGAGCTTGGTCTAAAACAGAGGAGAGGGCCAAATGTTTGAGAGAATGTTGTTCTGTCCGCGTAGCTGTGGACTTGCAGAACAAATCCTTCCTTAGAGGAGGCATTCGTCATCAGGTACCGGATGGGATTAGCGGCTTTCCGATTTTGTCCATCGGGGAGGCTGCTAACAGGATTATGTAGCTCACAAAAGATCGAGCCAGGCACCATCGGGTCTTTTTGCCAAAAGAGCAGCGACAACTGTTGTCGCGCAGGGAAGCAGGGCAAAATCAGTCAAGCGGGTGGGGGATAGAGGAGAGAGCGGTCACCCGATTGGCAGCGGGAAGAGGCGGTCCAGTCCTGTTTTTCGACCTCGAAGAGTGAAGGAGACAGGGCTCAGCGGGAGTTACCACTTGCACTCATGGCGTCACCGGCAGTGCAGTGGTCTTGTTTGCTCTACCTGCTCATGTCTTCTCGGTAAGGTTCATCAGTGTTATAATTCAACCACGAGGGGTAGAAGTGAAGGGGCTGAACGCTTCGGTTATAGCTGCGATCCTACCGGCAGGGTCGGTTCCATTTGGCCTGACTGGCCCTGACATTTCTGTTGCTGACTCCAGTATTCCTGGTGACAGAACAACGGTCAGCCAAGCCGAACCAAGCAATTTTTCTGCAATTCGTGCACCTATGATTGCCCGGACAACCGCATCTGTTGAGGGAGGCTCAAATGGAAAATAGGAGGCTGTCTTTTTGGGAAAAGACAAAAGGTTTTATCGCAGCGCCGGTGAACACGTTCAATAGCGTGGCGCCGGAAGCGTTGGGGAGCGCTGTGAAATACTTCGCGGTATGGTTTGTACCATACATAATTCTGAGAACGGTAGTTTACTATACCTTAGAGATACGGTTTTTTGAATGGCTGTGGGGCCGTCTTGGATTAATCGAGGCCCCGCTATTCCTGGACTATTTCGACCCGGTTATATTTGCTCTGCTAGCTGTGCTTGGTGCATTTGCCGGCCTCTTCATAGGTGGGGCATGGACACATCTGTTCGTGCGGGCTTTCGGTGGTAGAAAAGGGTACTGGAACACTATAAAAGCATTTGCATATGGCAATACTCCCGTCTTCCTATTCGGCTGGCTGCCGTTGGTAGGAATGCTATTTTCAATCTGGGGACTGGTATTAAACATAATCGGCATAAGCCGACTACACGAAATGCCCACAGGCAGAGCAGTTGGCGCTGTGCTAGTTAGCATCGCAGCAGCAATAGTCATTGCAGTCTTGGTTGCGGGGGCCGTTGTGCTGCTCATTATTATCCTGGCGGTTGCGTAGTATGATTTATGGGACTAGTTCTTTTGTGGCTGCAGGAGGGATGTCCTGTACGGCCGGTTACTGCTACCCGGACACGGATTTTGAAAGTCTACCGTCCTGATGGAGTGGGCTAGGCCCTGGAATCAAACACTGTAATAGCGTGTATTGACAATCCCTCTTAATTCTCGTATGATGTATCGAAGGGGGAGGACATAGAGCTGTGCCATTTTGCCCTTATTGCGGAAAAGAAGTGAGCGAGGCTGCTTCGGTCTGCCCTCACTGTGGCAAGAAGCTCGGGGTTGCCGCCGGCCCTGCGGAGAAGCAGTACCCGAACCGGGCAAGCGGCTTGGAGGTAGCAGGAGTGGCCCTTGGGGTGCTGGGTGCCCTGATCGTGATCCGGGCTGGCATAGGTATGGTGTCCAGCGATATGCCCAGCGTGGGATTCGGATTCATCGGGCTCGGGCTATTTCTTTTGGGGGTCCTGTTCCTTCTGCTTGCCGGGAGGTCCAGATCATAGGGACCTGACACGAAAGGCGAGGCCAGGGAAGGGAAGAACAAACGCAGCCGACTGAGAAGGAGAAGACTGCAAATTGCTGTGAGAAGGGCTCTGGATGTCAGGAGCGGAGGTAGACAGCGGAGGGGGGCTGGACATGGATAATGAGCGTCAACGGGCTGTCAATTCACTGCGGGCAATCAAAGACAGTCTCGAAGACAATATTTCTGATGTAAGAGTCCCACTGGTCGCCGAGTATCATTCTGTACTTGATAAGCTGGAAAAGACAGGCATTGACGTGTCAGATTTCCGCATACCTGACTCCTGGATTCAGACAGATAGTATTCCGTCAATTTACTCTCTACTATTTGGCGGCCCACGAGTCAGGAGAGAACGGTTCCTGATCAAGTTGGATTCTCTTCTGGAATATCTGGCATAGGCTCGACGGTCAGTGTGACGACTGCAGTGAGCAAATGAGCAATATGATTGATTATTCACTGATTAGACTCATCTCCGCTGCTGAAACGGACAAAGGATTCAGCTACGAGGTGAAGAAGGCGGCTGAAGGGGAATATATAACTCTCATGTTTGGCTGGGATGAGGATATTCAGAGAAGCTACCATCTCAAAGCCTGGCAACGGCAGAAGCCGGATATCATAAGCTACGCCGGCAGACCGATCGGCACCATTGCCACAATCGAGAACGAAGACTGCATTGAGGTAGGGCAATTCTTTGTTCTGCCGGAATACCAGAGGAAGGGCATCGGCACATATCTGCTGAAGAGCATCCTGGACAGGGCTGACCAACTGGGTAAGAATGTCACGCTAAGATTCCTGAAGAATAATCCGGTGAAGTCGCTATATGTCAGAAACGGTTTTCGATTTGTTGACACAAGCGACATTTTGTACTATATGGAGCGAAAGCCGGGCGGCAACAAGAACTCATCGTGAATGGCAATATGGAGCGTCGCTTGATGGCAAAAGCGTCATCCGGTATTTCAAAGAGACTCGAGTGATTGTCAAAACCTTGAGCGGTTCTCAGGCTTTATGTCGGTCTGTCGTTGGGGCCTATTGACAACTGCTCTTAATTCTCGTATGATGGATCACAGGAACAGGAGTTAAAGCTATGCCATTTTGTCCAAAATGTGGAAAAGAAGTAGGCGATGATGCCTCGTTTTGCCCTCAGTGTGGACACAATCTTAAGCTTGGGCTAGCACCTGAGAATACATCGGGACAGGGTGAATCAGCCATAGTCCCGGAGGAGGTTAAGGGGTGGAGCTGGGCGGGATTCGGCTTGACCTGGATATGGGGGGTCTTTAATGGCGTCTTGATATCGCTACTCGCCCTTATCCC
>CAZLAL010000221.1:0-5432 GCA_964557455.1 uncultured Dehalococcoidales bacterium | reverse complement strand
ATGGGCACATCTGCGTCACCGGGATGGATAAGTGAGGGGAGCTCAGTGCAGCCCAGCACAACACCCTCGGCACCCCTCTCCACTAATCTCCCGATGATGTCCAGGCAAACACGGCGAGAGGGGGCTTCCATCTTGCCGGCGCACAGTTCATCGTAAATGATGTGATGAACTGTGTCTATATCTTCTTCCCCAGGCACAAGCACCTCGATAGAGAAGCGGTCTCGAAGCCTGTCGCGATAGAAATGTCCTTCCAGCAGAAACCGTGTGCCCAATAAACCCACCCTGTGCAGCCCCTGCTCTTTCACCGCATCGCCTATTGCATCAGCAATGTGAAGTAGCGGCAGGCCAACTTTCTTTTCCACATCATCAGCAACTTTGTGCATGGTGTTTGTGCAGACTATTAGGAAGTCAGCACCGGCCCACTTAAGGGCATTGCCAGCCTCAACAAGTATGCTGGCTGTGTCAGCCCAGCGCCCTTCGTGCTGAGCCATTTCGATTTCATCAAAATCTAGATTATAGAGAACCAGGCGGGCCGAGTGCAGACCGCCCAGTCTGCGAGCAACTGACTCGTTGATGAGCCGATAGTACTCCAATGTAGAATTCCAGCTCATGCCTCCGATCAATCCGATGACTTTCATAAGCCTCTTGTCTATATGGCTGGGGCTAAGCCTATTCATGACTATAGCATAATCTGACACAGGCGGTACTGTGCTGGCTCCAGTTGCACAAATTGACTGAACATAGATAGGAATTACGTGTGCATGATTTGCAGCGACCTCGATGGCAAGAGTAGAATAAGCCGGAAACGGCAGGGCGCTGACAAGCGCCCCTGTTTCTGCACCGGTTTCA
The DNA here is from genome assembly GCA_964557455.1 of uncultured Dehalococcoidales bacterium. Lineage (GTDB taxonomy): Bacteria > Chloroflexota > Dehalococcoidia > GIF9 > AB-539-J10 > RBG-13-51-36. The sequence continues at coordinate 4,583 of CAZLAL010000221.1, read as the reverse complement.
ATCGCATCAGCTTCTAGTGTCGAATGGTCGTGGCCCGCACAGCTATGATTGGCCTTAAGAGGAATGAAACCAGTTAAATTTGACGAGCTTCACGAGACTACCGCGCGCCTCGGCACAGAACGGCTAAGCAAGCTGTTCCCACGCCTGAGTGCGCCCAGTATGGTGTCAATGGTAGCCATGTCTCTCTACTATCTGGCCGATACCTTTTGGCTGGGCCGTGTCAGCTATGATGCAATTGCCGCCATAACCATAACGTTTCCGTTCTACTACGTGGTGTTTTCCATAGGTCTTGGCTCCGGTATCGGCGCCAACTCATTAGCATCGCGGCGTTTCGGTGAAAGAAACCTTGAGGCCACCAATCGCGTAGCCGGCCAGGTTTTTCCTTTGACCGCCATCTTTGGGATCGTCTTCATGATCCCCAGTATTTTCTTTGCCAGGCCGCTGGCTGCCCTGCTTGGGGCACCACCTCAGATCATCGACCTGACAACGCAGTACCTGGTCTACTTCGGCTGGGGAATACCGTTCGTTCTCTTCCGGGTGATGACGCGAAACATTTTTCACGCGTCCGGGGAAACCATCAAGCCGATGATTTTCATCGTTATTGGCTCAGTATTCAACGCCATCCTAGACCCGTTCTTAATCTTTGGATGGGGTCCTTTTCCCGAGATGGGCATCGGCGGAGCTGCGCTCGCCACGACGATATCGGGCGGACTCTCTGCTGCCATAAGTTGCTACTATCTGGTGGCCAAGAAGTCCGTTTACCGTTTAAAGCCGCATCACCTCAAGCCTGACCTGTCAATCATAGCCCAGATATATCGTGTCGGGCTGCCGGAGGTATTGATGGACGTTACGGAATCCATAGTATTCCTACTATTCAACCAGATCGTTGCCGGCTTTGGATCGGTAGCACTGGCGGCACTGGGAATCGCACTCCGTATCGCCGACCTTGCCTGGATCCCTGTTGTCGGCCTTGCCCATGCTCTTCTGCCGATTGTCGGCTTCTGTTTCGGGGCACGCCTCTGGGAGCGGTTGTGGGCGGCGGTCAGGCATGGGACGCTGGCTGTTGTGGCTATGCTGGCCGTTGCCACTGCGTTGCTGGAGATTTTTGCCCCCCAGGCAATCGCTATCTTTAACAACAGCCCTGATCTGTTGGCTATTGCCGTACCGGGGATGCGCATTTTCATCTCTGCTCTGGTTCTGACTGGCATCGGAATCATGTTTGTCATCACCTTCCAGGGGCTATCCAAAGGCTGGACAGCTATTTGTCTTTCCCTAGCGCGCCAGCTAGGTCTCCTCCTACCCACCCTACTCATCCTGCCGCGCTTCATGGGATTGGATGGCGCGTGGCTAGCTCTTCCGATTTCGGACGCCGGCGGTGCTATTGTCTCCGGGCTATGGCTTTACCGTGAGTACCGCATACAGAAGCGCAGCGGCATCTGGAATAATGCCCCGTTGGCTGAGCCCGTGCTCAGTCCTGCGCCCACCGACCCACCTCAATCTGATTCACGGCGGCCATAGCTGCCGTACGAGCGAGCCATATTGTGCAAAGGATTACCGGTGTAATTTTGTGCGGAAAGCAATGGAAGCGACGAGCCTGGATTTAAGCATAGCTGAAGTCTGGTCCACGAGCCCAACACGATAGCTCGACGACATAGCCACTTACCGAATCCCGTGTTATCTAGATGGCAAGTGCCTTACGGCGAGGCCTGGTGCTTGTCAACTTGCTGACTATCAGCCTGTCGATCGTTTACAGAAAGCCTACAACGTACCGTCCTCGCACCACTGGATAACCTCGGTCGACCAGACTGTGCTTACAGCCTTTTCCAACACTGCCTGCCGTGGGTCTGGTATATCCAGCAGCGTCCGCAAGATGCGTTCCTCAAACTGACCCAGGAACGGGCACCTTTTGCACAGCGCCAATATAGTAGTCCTTGCCCCACCATAAACCATGTAGTCGAGAGACCGGGCATGGGGCTCGATATGCTCCCGTGCGTGACCACAGACACGCGCTAGAAACTGCTCTATTTGCTTTTCCCTGTGTCGGGCAAATCTTGCCTGAGAGGAGCCGCCCTTCTTGTGGCGGGCATGCACCAGACCCGTCCCTGACTTGCTGTCCATAAGCTCTGCCCCCTGGCATACGCCAATGCTAAATGCTCCTAGACGAACCAAAACCAGTCCGATAAGGAAGTCCTGGCCCAGAAGCGAGCGTAGCGGACCAACATCAAAGCCGTCGGTGACATATTCTTCCCGCAGCGGAAAGGGAGGCAGGACCAATCGTATTTGTCGGGGGCTACCGAAAAGCGCAGCCCCCATTGCCGAGCGGGCAATGAGCTCAGCCATGCCCGGCGGGACGGCGGCCGTAGCAAAGACCTTGCCCAGCAGGTCTTCCACCCTGGGCTGAGCTGTCTCCTGTGGGAGATATAATGATATTGCCCTGCCCTCGGTCACAGCCAGCTTGTCCAGAAAATCGAGGGCCTTCGACCTGTTGAGACGGAACCCCTTTGACGCAAACATAACACCAATGCCCCAAACATAATAATCTGGCTACATGCTGACTATGGTGACACCGTCCCCGCCCTCACCCTGTTCCCCAGGCTGGAAAGACGTGACCAGCGGATGAGACGAGAGCACCTCCCTGACAATCTGGCGCACGGTGCCTGTGCCGATACCATGAATTATGCGCACCTGGCCTAAGCCAGACAAAGATGCTTCGTTAAGATAGCTGTCAAGCAATGGCTCCACCTCTTCAGCCCTCTTCCCCCGAAGATCAAGCTCAAAAGACACCCTCGACCTGCGAAGCTCTTTCCTTATGGCAGCGCCACCCGTTTTCCCCTGCTCACGCGACGGTGTTCTCTTTTCTACGCTATCCAACCTCAGTGTCATCTTCACCTTCCCAGCCTGGACTTCCACGAGCCCGCGCTCTTCAGATACCGAAAGCACTGTCGCTGGCACGTTAGCCTCAGTCAGCCAGACCGTATCACCAACGCTGACTGGCCCTTCCTCAACTTCTGTCTCACCCACTTGTGCTGCCGTCCTCGCCTGCCAGACCCCGGTATCCAGTTGCTCCTGTGCCTCGGCCAGTGCCTTCTTAGCCTGCTCAATTCCTCGTCTAGATTTTTGCTTCCGCAATTCTGCCACCGCCTCACGAATCTCCCTTTGCAGCTCCGCAGCCTCGCGGACTATCTGGTCACGTGTCTCTTTGACCATTCTCCGCCTGTCCTCCTCCAATTGGCGAAGCTTGTCTTTCAATTCCCTGTTGCTCTGTTGTGCTTCACTCAGTTCCCTTTCCAGGCTGTGGCGGAGCGACTCAAGATTCCTCTGCTCGGTCACCAGATGGGTAAGCAAAGCCTCAATTTCCTGAGCGCCTTCAGAAAGCATCCTTCGGGCACGGACTACAATCTCCTCAGGCAATCCCAGGCGCGATGCCGTCGCCAGAGCATTGCTGCCACCGGGAATACCCACCGTCAGGTGATAGGTGGGTGCCATCGTAACCGGGTCTACATCCAGGGCGGCGTTCTCCATACCTTCGCTAGCGTGAGCTAATGCCTTCAACTCAGTGTAATGAGTGGTGGCTACGGTCATCGTTCCCTGCGATAGAAAGTGCAGCAGGATAGCTCGGCCGAGAGCCGACCCTTCGCCTGGATCAGTATTGGTGCCCAGTTCGTCCAGAAGCACCAGGCTCTGTGCTGTGGCCCTGTTGATAATCTGCACGATGTTCCCTATATGCCAGCTGAAGGTAGAAAGGGTCTGCTCGATGCTCTGCTCATCGCCGATGTCGGCATACACGCCGTCAAAGACAGGTATACGGCTTTCTGCCTGAGCCGGAATGGGCAGCCCGGCCTGCGCCATCAAAGCGAGCAGCCCTATTGTCTTGAGGGCCACCGTTTTCCCGCCGGTGTTGGGGCCGGTAATAACCAGGCTGGAGAAATCCCGGCCAATCTCAACCGACAGCGGTACCGCCCTTCTTTTCAGCAGCGGATGCCTGGCCTCGACGAGCCTGAGCACTCCTCCTGGCTCCTGGCTCTCGGCCTTTGCGCTCCTAGCAGCAGGCACGATAATAGGCTCGGTGGCTTTGGCTTCCTCGGCATATCTGGCCTTAGCCAGCGCCAGGTCAATCTCAGCAATCAATTCAATGTTACGAGTAATTTCATTCTCGAATGCCCCTGCCTCAGCACTGAGCGTTCTGAGTATCCTTTCTGTTTCATCCTTCTCCTCGGCAACCAACTCCCGTAGCTCGTTCTGCACCTCTGTAGTTGTCCACGGCTCAATAAACACGGTGGCTTCGGTATTGGAGACGTCGTGGACGATGCCCTTTATCTGGCGGCGGAATTCCACTTTAACGGGAATCACATAGCGCCCCTCCCGCTCGGTCACGATTGGTTCCTGGACTATCTTGCGCCCTCGCGGCGAGGTGATTATGGCTTGCAGGTGGGTGAGCAACTCCTCCCGCACTAGCCTTATCCTGTGTCTCACCGAAGCAAGCTTGGGTGAGGCCGTATCCAGTAGGTCGCCGGTCAGACTTAAACACTCACCAATATCCTTCTCAAGCTGTTCCAACGCTACAATGTCTTGTGCCAGGCCGC
>CAZLAL010000220.1:0-5951 GCA_964557455.1 uncultured Dehalococcoidales bacterium | reverse complement strand
CGCAATGAAGGCATTTCTGTTAAGCACAATCCAGAGTTTACTTTGCTTGAGTGCTACCAGGCTTACAGTGACTACAACGACGTGATGAAGCTGGTTGAGCAGATGCTTGTTCATATAGCTAAGGAGGCTCTGGGTGATACGAAGCTTGCTTACAACGACCAAACCGTTGACCTGGGTCTTCCCTGGCAAAGGCTTTACCTCCGTGAGGCAATAAAAAACTATTGCGGCATTGATTTTGAAGACTATCCCGATGCTGCTTCACTGAGGACGCGGATGGCAGAACTGGGGATGGATGTCGATCCGACTAAGGGAAGAGGCAGGCTGATAGACGAGTTGATTTCTACTTTTGTTGAGCCAAAACTGATTCAGCCGACTTTCCTTCTGGACTACCCGGTGGAAATGTCACCTCTGGCCAAGAGGAAGCGTGGCGATGACCACCTGGTGGAGAGATTTGAGGGATTTGTTGGTGGCAGAGAGGTTGCCAATGCCTTCACTGAGCTTAATGACCCGCTGGAGCAGAGGGCAAGGTTTCTGCAGCAACTAGAGGAACAGGCTGGAGATGAGGAAGTGGAAATTGCCGATGAGGACTTCCTTCAGGCTCTGGAGTATGGGATGCCACCTACCGGCGGTCTGGGTGTGGGCATTGACCGCCTGGTGATGCTTCTTGCCAACCAGCAGTCTATTCGAGAAGTGATACTTTTCCCCCAGCTGAAGACAAAAGAGTAGACATGGCAAACGCTAAGCATGAAATTCGAAATCCGAAATAATGTCGAAACACAAATCATAAAAGTTCGAAACAAGGTTACTTTTGGTATTTAGATTTAGCATTTAGGATTTTCGATTTGTTTAGAGCTTAGGATTTGGAAATTAGAATTTGGCATTAAGATGCTTGATATTAAGCTGATTCGTGAAAAACCTGAGCTTGTTCGCCAGGCTCTGGAAAAGAGAGGCGATACCTTTGCTCTGGATAACATCCTCGAAACCGACCAGAAGTATCGTAATCTCCTTCGTCAAACAGAGGAACTACGCGCGAAGCATAATGAAGCCAGCAAGCAACTGAGCAAGAGCAGAGAGAAACCACCTCAGCTAATAGCCCAGATGAGGCAGTTAGGGGAGCAGATATCCTCTTTGCAGCAAGAGACCAAAGAAGCTAAGGCCAGCCTTGATTCCTTATTGCTGCAGTTGCCCAACATGCCCCAGCCCGGCGTGCCTTCGGGGGGAGGGGCAGAAGATAACGTGATAGTGCGCAGCTGGGGCAAACCAAGAGAATTCCCCTTCAAGCCCCTGCCCCATTGGGAGCTGGGCGAAAGATTGGACATAATAGATTTCCAACGGGGTGTGAAGCTGTCGGGGACGAGGTTCTATGTTCTCAAAGGTCTGGGGGCGCATCTTCAGCGGGGGCTTATCTCATTTATGCTCGATGTCCATGTGAACGAGCATGGCTACCAGGAAATCTATCCTCCGTTCATGCTTAAGCGAGAGTGTCTGGTGGGCTCGGGAAACTTGCCTAAGTTCGGCGACAATTTATACCACGACGAGGAAGATGATTTCTGGTTCATACCTACGGCAGAGGTACCGTTGACTAACCTGCATCGTGATGAAATATTAAGTGCCGATGGTCTGCCTCTTCATTATGTTGCCTATACTGCGTGCTTCCGTCGTGAAAAGATGGCTGCGGGCACGGATACCAGAGGCATCAAGCGGGGGCACCAGTTTGATAAGGTGGAGCTCTACAAGCTCACCGTCCCCGGAAATTCCGACGAAGAGCTGGAGAAACTGGTGGGTGATGCTGAGGACATATGCCGGAGGCTGGAGATACCTTACCGCGTAGTGCAATTGTGTACGGGTGACCTGGGCTTTGCCGCCTGCAAAACATATGACATTGAAATGTGGGCTCCCGGCTGCGCCGAATGGCTCGAGGTCAGTTCGTGCAGCAATTGCTGTGACTTCCAGGCCAGGCGGGCCAATATCCGTTATCGCCCTGAACCCGGCGCCAAATCGGAGTTCGTTCACACGCTCAATGGCTCGGGACTGGCCCTGCCGCGGGTTCTTATCGCCGTGCTGGAGAACTACCAGCAGGCTGACGGCACGGTATTGATTCCCGAAGTGTTACAGCCTTATCTCAGGTTAACATAAGCACTGCTTACGAGCGGTGCGTTATAGACTGCTAATCCTGTCAAACAAAATACACTCGGAGGTGACACCATGACAGACTGGACCGCAAGAGCGGAAGCATTGAACAGATTCATAAGGCCCCTGACTTTCCCTATTGCCGTTAAGCTGGTCAAAAGTGTTGACGAATTTCCGGAAAAGACCCGCCGCCCTTCCAGGGACATGGGATTTAAGACAACTGTCTGCGCGGGCATAACGATGGCACGTAAGTACGGCTGGACGGTTGGGATGGCGGCTGATGATAATGCCTGTCCGATTGCAGCTTATATTTATGGCTGGAGCGAGTCTGAATCTGAGGCCAGGAAAGCCCTGATCGATTTCATGGTAGTAATGAAATACGCAGCTAGCGAACATGCCGCAAAGACCACAATGGAAGCCCTCGACCGGGTCAGGCTGAGCAAGGGCGAGTATGCCGGTGTGGTCTTCTCTCCGCTGGAGAGGACCAGAATAGACCCAAACCTGGTTATGGTTTTCTGCAATGCCGGACAGCTGATGCGGCTGGTACATGGCGCCACCCAAGAGACCGGTATTAGCGTGCAGTCTATGCTCAGCGGGCGGGCGGGCACCTGCACTGAGGGAGTCCTGCAAACCTTTAGGACGGGCGAGCCGAGGGTGGTGCTGCCGGGAAACGGGGATAGGGTCTGGGCGATGGTGCAGGATGAAGAGATGGCCTTCGCCATACCGGCAAACCGGCTTGATTCGGTAATAAGAGGGATGGAAGCCACCCACCAGACGGGCATTCGCTACCCCATTCCAGTTGACATAAGACACGAGCCGCTGTTCCCGGGACAGCTCAAGGACGTTGCGTCCAAGTCAGCTATGTAGAAGCACCGCATATGTCATTGCGACTCCCAATTTATTGGGGCGAAGCAGTCTGCGAGATCGCCACGCTTTGCTCGCAATGACAACATAAGAAATCAGGCGACTGCAAGGATGATGCTAATCCGACTCAGTCAGTTGCTGAAGTATCAGAGCCTTACTTGAGAGCAGCACAAGCATCGCATACTATATATCCTGACTGCAGAAGGCGAAGCTACCCTCAAACTTCACGGAACTAGTGATATAATGAGATGTGACCTTTGCGTGATGAGCACCTCAGCCAGATGGTTTGAGGACTGTGACTGGGTGAGGACTCATAGATAGGACGCTATGTTCGAAGGAGTAAATAAGAAACTGGAACGGGCAGAGTATTGCCTTCAAAACCTCAAGACTTTGGCATCAGATGCAAAAGGATTTGCACATATTCCAAGAGGGAGACAGCAAGCAATGCGAGCAAACCTGGACTGTTTCTTCTTCGAGATTATTTCTGCAAAGGACTTCTTTTTGCAGGGTGTATATGACGCTTCGTCAGTGACGTCACTAGAAAGGCATCGGGTTAACGAGGGCACCTTGATTGCGCATTTACCAGACGGTAAGGCAAAAAATGTAGTTAGAGAAATCCATGACTTATTAAATGGTAGCAACTTGCGGCCTGAGCAGAAGTCGCATGATGATCAAGATTCTTGGCTTTGGAGGCTCAACAACTACCGTAATTCGGCAACGCACCGAGAGTTACTCCATATGGGGTATGTAGCAGGCACAACCCTTGGCCGTGTCGAATGCATTTATTCAAAGACCCAGAAGATCCACCTCATGGGAATGCAGATATGGAGGTGATACCCTACTGTGAGCAATCGTTAGAAAAGGTGACAAGGTTTCTGGAAGAATTATACTCTCAGTTGGGTATTTGACTCATATTTCGGTCTCCCAGTTCAGCTCAGCAGCCAAAGCCTTTCCAAAAAATGCGTATGAAGTCCGTCTAAATATGAGCCTTGGACTGACATAGGGTAACTAGCAATTAAAGCGGGAGACCTGCTCGATGGCATTTTCGATGAGTTCAATGCGCATTGTCCTGCCTTTCTCATCGAGTTCTACGGCGACAAAATCTATACGCCAGAGGGAAGGGAGGTTGTTGTGGGAGGTGGTATAGGTAAGGGCTGAGGCGATAAGTCTCTCTTTTTTGGCCTGCGTTATGGACTCCTCGGGAGTGCCGAATTCCAGACTGGTCTTGGCACGGACCTCCACAAAGACAAGATAGGCCTTTTTCTGGGCGATGATATCAATCTCTCCGTGACGGCAACGAAAACCGGTCTCGCGAATGCGATAGCCCTGCTTCTTGAGGAACTTCTGAGCTGCTTTCTCCCCGAGCTTACCAACTTTCTGGCGGTCCATCACCCTCACCTTGGTCCTCTCCCGTCGAGGGAGAGGAGAACTTACTCTTCATAAAATGTTGCCCATCAGTGAGTTTCCGTTGGATGAGATTCCTTGGTCGTCGCGATTTCATCGGGACTCCCTCAGAATGACGAGGAGGGAAGGGCTTGGAGTCGAAAGGAGAGGAAGCCTTAGAGTGACCGGCAGGGAAACGTTCAGACTGATCAGAAGGGAGAGAGGGATAATTGAATGAAGGAAACGGCTGAGAATGGATTAGAGATAGAGGGGCGGAGCCTTGATTTGTGATGATGTTTCTGACAGGGGCGAAGTATAAGCGGTGAATTGGCGAAGGGCCGAGCTTCTGCAGAGAGGATAGATGGCTTTTAGTGCCGTAGCCTTTGTGCTGCGCAAAGCCGTAGCCCGGATAGGTCTGGTCGAATTCTTCCATCATGCGGTCCCTGGTGACCTTGGCTATGATGGAAGCAGAGGCGATGGAGAGACAGAGTTTGTCGCCCCTGGTTATTCCTCTTTGAGGGATGGGACACTGGGACAAAGTTACTCTATCGATGAGGAGGAACGTTGGTTGTTGGGACAGCTTTTCCACTGCCTGCATCATAGCCAGCCTTGTTGCCCTGAGTATATTAACGGAATCGATCACCTGAGAAGGCACGATGCCAATGCCCACAGCTATAGCATCCCTGCCAATCAGGTCAAAGAGGGACTCACGCTTCTTATGGTCTAATTCCTTGCTATCCCGAACTAACTCAAGCCACGGCAAATTGGCTGGATAGGGCAGGATAACGGCGCTGGCCACTACCGGGCCGGCCAGGGCTCCCCTACCCACCTCATCTATGCCGGCGATAAAGCCGTAGCCCTCTGCTCTAAGGTTATCTTCTTCATCGAAGTTTGGGCAATGAGACAAGGCTCTCTCTTTCATAACTCCCCTGGCCCCTCTTATCCTAAGAGGGGGATTAGTATTAGTTGCACCCTCAGCGTAGCCCTCTCCCTTCAAGGTAGAATCAGTTCATAACTCACTTCAGCGAGCACTCACAGCGCTGAGCGCTCGCCAAGCCTCTCCTACGTTAGGAGAAGGGACATTCAAGGACCGGGACATATCTCTGCCAAAACAAAAATCAAAAATAAAAACTACGGTTTCTTATCTGTGTCTCTGCTTTTTGCATATTCATCTTTGCACTTGGTCAATGATGCCGCCTCCCAGCACCTCATCAACATTATAGAACACAATTGCCTGCCCGGGGCTCACCGCCTTTTGCGGCTGGTTGAAATGAACATCCGCAGAGTCATCTCGGGAAGAGATGATAGCCTCTGCCTCCTTGGACTTGTAGCGTATCCTGGCTTTAACAGTAATAGACTCCTGCGGGGCCTTGCCCGATATCCAGTTCAGCTTGTGAGCTGTGAGCCTCTGGCTACAGAGCTCCTTCTCAGGACCAAGCACAATACGATTGTTTTCAGGCTCTATTCTTATGACGTAGAGCGGGTGGGCGGAGGCCAGTCCGATGCCATGCCTCTGCCCGATGGTATAAAAGGCTATGCCTCGATGCTGACCCAGTTTCTTTCCCCGAGTATCT
>CAZLAL010000219.1:0-5391 GCA_964557455.1 uncultured Dehalococcoidales bacterium | reverse complement strand
TTCTGACTTCGAACGGGAATTCGAAATGGCGCTCATGAACAGGAAGTTGGCGCCTGACATCGAGCTACTGTGCCTGATGACTAGCTCTCAGTATCAATTCCTTAGCTCTTCCTTGATTAAGGAAGTAGCCAAGTTAGGAGGTTCCCTTGAGGGTATGGTTCCTCCCCATGTAGCTGCAGCCCTAAGAGAAAAGTTCGTTGTGCCTGTGGGACTTGCCAGAGGTAAACGTAAAACGTAAAATTAGCGGCAAAAATTTAAGGAGGTAACAGAAAGATGGCATACAAAATCACTGAGGACTGCATCAACTGTGGCGCCTGCGAAGCAGAATGCAAGAATGCGGCCATAACTGAAGGGCAGGAAATCTACGTCATTGACCCCGACAAGTGTACCGAATGTGTCGGCTGGTTTGAAACATCTAAGTGTGCTGAGGTTTGCCCCGTGGATGCTTGCGTTCCTGACCCTGATCACAAGGAAACACGGGAGCAACTGTTGGACAAGTGGCACAAGCTGCACCCCGGTGAGACTCCGGTAGTCACCTAAAGAGTGACTTATCAAAGATTTCACTGAAAAAAGCTGGTCTAGCAACCTTTGCTCTGAGCTTCGCGGGGAGCGAGTTGATGCGTGATGCCACTCTGCTCATAGTCTGACAGAATCACCACGAGCCGTTACTAAACGGCCTTCAGTGGAAAACCGTTTGCAGGGCATACTTAGGCAGATTTTTTATCTGACTGAAAAGCGACATCTCGCTGTAGGACCTTATGGCAACATAACAACTACCGCAGCGGTTGGTACGGGAGAATTTCTCTATCATTTCCTCTCGAGTGGCGAATTTAGTGCGGTGCAGTGAACAGGGAACCAGGCTCCCATCAGGCATTACAACAAGGAATCTTATGCCTGCCTTGCATCCCGGCATATATCCCCCCTGTTCAAAGAATCTCAAGGTATCTCGAAGTGTGTGCTCCGGGTTGACCAGATGATGATTTCGCTCTTTCATCATTAGCAATTCGTTGATGGAGCGCCGCAGAATTGCCAGATCTTCTTCGCCATGTAGAGAGTAGTCGTCGTTTCCCGTGCGCAGTGAAGTGTAGGCACTAAACGATATATCCACACCCCATTCAACAGCTTTGTGTACCAAAGGCAATATCTCTCTCAAATTGGCTTTGGTTATAGCAGTGTTCAAGATGATATCCCGAAACCCAAGCTTTGCCAGCGACGGAAGGGTTCGATCCAAACCTTTATAGAGACCCGGTCGCCGTCGAAATTCGTCATGCCGCTCATCAGGGAAGTCAAGCGATACGGAGAATTGATTCACTCCGGCTTGACGTAACTCCAGGTAGTTGCCTTCGTTAAGCAGAGTACCGTTGGTGACGAGTATCAAATATTGCACACCGGCTTGCTTGATAGCCCTGATTATAGCTGCTAAATCTTTGCGCAGAAACGGCTCACCGCCCGAAATCTGCGCTGCCAGAGGTTTCAAGCGTCGAGTTATCTCCCCATATTCCTCCGCTTTAATTTGCTTCTCATTCTCTATAATCCCTCCCAGGTCACAGTGACGGCAATTACAGTTACAGGAAAGCGTTACCTCATAGGAGACTACTATTGGCCGCTTCGCTATATAGGTACTTATTCCCGCTTCCACGAGTCTAACCCCTTGTAGCAGAGACATATGTGGCATCTATTGTCCTCCTATTTGAAGCCAATCACCGTGCAGGTGTCTAATCTTGAGGGATATGCTAAGGTCACCTTATTCATGATTTTAGCCGAAATGGCGCCAGGATAAAATAGACCTTTCGCCGATTCATACATCCCCAAGCGTTTTAGCAGCGGTATAATCAGCATGGATACGCTTATGGATTCCTTATAGTTGGTAGAGAATAAGTCCCTGAATCCAGCGTGATATAGCATATCTATAAGCGTCTTAGCCGTAAACTGGTTTACATGCACCCTCCTCAGATTCCACCACTTTCTTCGTAGGATCCTTGCCATCATACCCCCTATGTCAGGGGTTGATGCTGCCACCAACCCTCCGGGTTTAAGTATCCTGTGCACTTCTTTGAGAACCTTGAGGGGGTATGGCATGTGCTCCAGAACTTGCCATAGAGTGATCACATCAAAATAGCCTTCTGGGAATTGAAGCTCTTCAAAGGCCCTTGCTTCCACATCCAAGCCGAATTCTCCTTTTGCATATTCTGCTGCACCTTGTGCTATTTCAATCCCTTTAGTCGCATATCCGGCCTTGGAGGCACCAAAGAGAAAGAAACCCTCCCCACAGCCTATATCCAACAGACGTCCACCATTTCCGTAGCGCTTAATCAATCTTACTTGCGACTCGCTGGCGGTTAAGCGGGCTTGACGAATGATAGAAGCGTCATCATTTCTCATTTGAAAGTAAGCTCCGTTGATTTTGCTCGCTTTTTCGATAGGATTCACGTATATAAGATGACAATTCCGACATTTAACATGCCTCCCGTATTTCCCTCCGGGTATCATATATACAGTGTCCACCCCTTCAAGGAAATCAGAATCTTTCATGTTAGATTCCAGGAGCACATCGAAATCATCCTCTCCACAATTGGGGCACTTGCGATACTCGAAAGGTGAATCCACTTCACATACCCCTCAAAGGTGTTCAGATTTTCTATAAGCGGCAGCCACGGCTTCCAGAAGGAGAAAACGGAATCCCCCTTTCTCTAACTGAAGAAGAGCCTCGGTAGTAGTCCCTCCCGGCGAAGTAACCATGTTTCTCAAATCCGCGGGGTGCTTACCTGTCTTCTCAACAGTATGAGTAGAGCCGAGTACGTTTTGCATCACTAGCTGCTGGGCCATATCTCGAGGCAAGCCAATGTGAACACCAGCATCAATGAGCGCCTCGATGAAGAGAAAAACATAAGCTGGACCGCTACCACTCAAAGCTGTAGCCATACTCAGGTACTTCTCATCAGTGACATAAATTTCCTTTCCCAAAGCATTTAATACACTTTGAGCCAGCTTCCTCTGTCCCTGCCCAGTTTCAGGAGTTGCAGTCCAGACAGTCATTCCCTCACCAATTTGCGCTGGCATGTTAGGCATAGCTCGAACTATAGCACTATGGCCTAAACCCTGGCGTAAACTGGAAAGAGTAGCGCCAGCTACTATAGAGAGCACTAATTGTTGTGGCGCTAAACCTTTTATCTCAGCCATTGCCTGAGGCAAGTTTCCGGGTTTCACTGCCAGGATAATGAGGTCAGCATTCGCCACGGCTTTCTTGCTATCAGCCGAAGTACTGACTCCATATTCTCTGCGCAACAATTCACGCCGCGCTGGGCTGATATCGCTAACTGCCACATCGTGCGCCATAGCCACCTTGTCAGCCAAAAGGCATCTAACCATCGCTTCCCCCATAGCCCCGCCACCAACAAATGTCATCTTCGTTCGTTTCATGCCCTTACTCCTTCGTGCTTCTGTCATGATGCTAATACGATGTTCACTACTCGTTTAGGGACGTAAATGATTCTGGCAGGCGTCTTGTCATCTATATAAGACCTCACCCGTTCTCGACCCACCGCCAGCTCCTTGGCCTCGACTTCGCTTATTGAAGCAGGAACAAGCACCTTATCGCGAAGCTTGCCGTTTACCTGGATGACTAAAGTGATTTGCTCTTCCTTGGCTAAGTCTTCATCATACTCGGGCCATGGCTGGTTATGAATACTATAACGATGGCCAGTCCTGTTCCACAGTTCCTCGCTAAGATGAGGGGCAGTAGGGGCGAGTAGAAGGAGAAAACAGCGAATAGCTTCCTTCCACAGGGAATCTGACACTGCCCCGCTCTCTTTGACCCTAGATAAATAATTGGTGAATTCCATAAGACTAGCCAACATGGTATTGAAGCGAAACCTTTCCAAATCGGCACTCACCTCTCCAATTGTCTTATGAGTCATGTGGAGAATTCTTTTCTCAGCTTCGGGATCAACAATGGTGCTAGCGTAGTCTATTGTCACTAAGCTCCACACTCGATCCAGCCAGCGGCTGATCCCTACGATGCCCCTATCGTTCCATTCTCCCCCCAGCTCCCAGGGACCAACAAACATAAGATACCCGCGAACAGCGTCAGCCCCTAATTCAGCCACATATTCGTCAGGGGCAATTACATTGCCCCTAGACTTGCTCATCTTATCACCACGATAGATTATGGTCCCTTGATTGAATAGGCGAGCAAAGGGCTCATCGAAGTCGACCAGTCCCATATCCCTTAAGGCCTTGATGAAAAAACGAGCGTAGAAGAGGTGCATAACTGCGTGCTCGGCACCTCCGGTATACAAATCAACCGGCAACCAGTATTTCACCTTGTTGGCATCGAAAGATGCGCTTCTTGTTCTGGGACTGGTGTACCTCAAGAAATACCATGACGAACACATAAAAGTATCCATGGTATCAGTTTCCCTGCGTGCTGGCCCAGCGCATTTGGGACACGTAGTATTGACAAATGCCTCGCAGTATTTCAAAGGAGATTCCCCGGTGGGCCTGAACTCTGCATCAGGAGGGAGCAAAACAGGCAGATCCTTCTCCGGCACGGGGACTATGCCACATTTATCGCAATAAACTACAGGAATAGGTGCTCCCCAGTACCTTTGCCTGGAAATAAGCCAATCGCGAAGGCGATAAACAACTGTCCGCCTGCCCCATCCGTTCTCCTCTAATGAAGCACAGATTGCGTCGTATCCTTGTTCGCCGGACAAACCGGTAAACTCCCCGGAATTGACCATGGTGCCTACACCAACATATGGTTCCGCCAGTTCCTCACCGCTCCACCCCGCAGGGGCAATAACGGTCCGTACTGGCAGCCTGAACTTCTTGGCGAATTCAAAGTCTCGCTCATCATGAGCAGGCACCGCCATCACTGCTCCCGTCCCATAAGTCGGCAACACATAATCGGCAATCCAGATAGGCACTCGCTCTCTGTTGATTGGATTGACCACGTAACTTCCCAGAAAGACTCCTGTTTTCTCCCTGCCAAGTGCCACACGTTCATATTCACTTTGTCGCCGACACCAATCGATATACTCAGCTACCTCGGTCTTATGCTCAGGGGTAGTCAATCGAGAAACCAAAGGATGCTCCGGTGCCAGTAGGAAAAAGGTCACCCCAAAAACCGTATCGGGGCGAGTGGTGAATACCTTTATCTCTTTCTGCTCTATACCTGCATCCTCTAGTTGGAACGAAATCTCCGCCCCCTCGCTCTTGCCTACCCAATTCTTCTGCATTGTCTTTATTCGTTCCGGCCAGTCCAGACGGCCATGGTCAAGGAGTTCCTCGGCGTACTTAGTAATTCTAAAGAACCATTGCTCCAGCTCTTTCTTAACCACTGGCGTACCGCATCTCTCACAAAGCCCTTCCCCTACCACCTGTTCATTA
>CAZLAL010000218.1:0-3848 GCA_964557455.1 uncultured Dehalococcoidales bacterium | reverse complement strand
AATTGCCTCGATAAAAATCAGCCCTGAGGAATTGCGCAAGAAAGCTGAGTTCATGATACATAACGCTAAAGCAACCCATGATGCCCTGGTAAAAGAAGGGTGCATTCCTCCGGCCGTGACTGATTAAGAGCGCCTTCGCGCTCGTATTGAGGCCTATTCAGGTACTCTGATGTGCGGTAAAGGGCTATCTTTTTAGTACAGGGCTATTGCCCTTCCCAATTGCCTTGAAAGCCAATACCTCGATGTACCTCTTCTTTCTTTGAACACTCGCCGAAATTCTAGAGCGGAGTCTTAATCATCTTCACGATTTGATATAATGCGAAGTTGAGAAGTGGCTACTAATATGCTCGCCGTTGAAGTTAACCATGTAGTCAAGTCCTTTATGGATAAAGTCGCCGTTGATGATTTGTCCTTCTCGGTAGCTCAAGGTGAGATGTTCGGCCTCATTGGCCCTAACGGTGCCGGTAAGACTACCACCATCAGGATGATAATGGACGTCCTCAAGCCGGACTCGGGCCAGATGACTATCCTCGGCGAGAAGTTGAATGAAGCTACCAAGAATAAGCTTGGCTACCTCCCCGAGGAAAGAGGACTGTATAAAAAGCTAAAGGTTATAGATTCTATAGTCTACCTCGCGTCGCTCAAGGGTGTGGACAGGCACTCGGCCACCGAAAAAGCTAACGAGCTGCTCAATCAAACCGGCATGTCGGACAGCAAGAATAAGAAGATCGAGGAACTGAGCAAGGGCATGGGGCAGATTATCCAGTTCATTGTTACCATCATACATGACCCACAGCTGCTTATCCTGGATGAACCCTTTTCCGGGCTCGACCCGGTCAACACCGAGCTACTAAAAGGGATGCTCGCCGAACTGAGGAACCGGGGTAAAGCTGTAATCCTGAGCACACACCAGATGAATCAGGTGGAGGAACTATGCGACCGGATTTTGATGATAAACAACGGGCAGGATGTCCTCTATGGGGACTTAAGTGAAATCAAGGCCAGATATAGAGGTAATTCGGTGCTATTGGATTTTGAAGGTGAACTGGGGGAAATACCTGGAGTTACCGGTAAGCGAACCCACAAAGGCTACACCGAGCTGATGCTGGACGAGAAGACAACCCCCCAGCAGGTTCTGGCGTATTCGATGAGCCGTGGCATGGTAATCAACCGCTTTGAAGTAGCCACTCCTTCACTTAATGAAATATTCCTGAAGGAGGTGGGTAAGAAATCATGAACAAGACGCTATTGATATTCCGGCACGAATTCCTACACGCGATAAGGAGGAAAGGGTTCATCATTTTGACACTTATCGTGCCGGTCTTAGCCCTCATAGGCATAGGTGTTTTCCAGCTCGTATCAACCGACGAGCCACCGCTAGTGGAGATGGTCACCATCGGCTATGTCGACGAAGCTGGCGGATTCGACCAGTATACTACTCAGGGATATATAGAGCTAGTCCGCTTTGATACGCCCGGTGATGCCACGGCTGCCCTGATTAACGGCGATTTGTCTGAGTATTTCGTCATTCCGTCGGATTATCTCACAACTGGGGTAGTTAACCGTTATATCATTGAGAAACAGCTGGAAACACCCCCGGCCATTGCCACCGGCATTAAGAATTTCCTCATCAGCAATATGCTGGCGGGTGAAGTACCCCCCGAAACAGTGGAACTGATAGAAACTCCCCTGGCTTTGGTTACCACCAGGCTTACTGAAACGGGAGAGGTGGCTAATGAGCAGGGAGGAGGCTATGGGAATGTTATCATCCCGGCTATTTTTGCCCTGCTGCTGGCCCTCTCGCTGCAGGTTTCTACTGTCTACCTGGTGCAGGGGCTGGGGGATGAGAAAGAGAGCCGCCTTATCGAGGTATTGCTCTCCTCGGTTTCCCCCCGGCAGCTACTCACCGGCAAGGTCTTAGGGCTGGGAGCCGCCGGGCTGGTGCAGGTGATCGTCTGGCTGGCCTCATTACCACTACTTTTAAACCTGGCCTCATCCACTATAGGCGGTTTTTTTGGCACGATACAATTGCCGGCCAACTTCTTGGTGCTGGGGATAGTCTATTTCATTCTGGGTTATTCATTGTTCGCTGCCCTCTCGGCGGGCGTCGGCGCTATCAGCCCCAGCGTCCGTGAGGGACAGCAATTGTCCATGATTTACGCAATGCTCGTCTATATCCCCCTCTGGTTTGCGTCCTTCTTGTTCATATTCCCGGACAGCCCAATCTGGTCAGTGCTAACCATCTTTCCGGTCACAGCTCCCATTATGGTAATGCTGAGGTTGGGCGTAACCGGTATTGCTACCTGGGAACTGGCGGCAAGTTTAGCCGTGCTGGTGCTCTCCATTATTCTGGTTATGTTCCTGGCAATCAGGGCTTTCCGAATTTATTTGCTCATGTACGGGAAAAGACCCGCTTGGGGGGAAATTGTCCGCAATCTCAGGACTGGCTAGGCTATGTTGAACTCAAGCTTCAGCTGCGCCACACTCGCCGGCTTCGCCTTTGAGCGTTTCCACAGCATGAGGCAGCGCCGGTAATATCACTTGAAGGCACTGGCGCACCGCCTTAGGGCTTCCCGGCAAGTTGATGATTAGGCATTTCCCGCGGGTGCCTACAATTGCCCGACTGAGCATGGACATAGGCGTGTCTTTGAATGTTTCAGCCCTCATCGCCTCGGCAAAGCCGGGTACGATTCTATCCACCACGGCCAGAGTCGCCTCCGGAGTAACGTCCCTGGGACCGAGCCCTGTCCCACCCGTCGTGATAATCACGTCTAGGCTATCCTTATCTGCCCACTTAACCAGCTTCTGGGCAATCAGTTCCTTCTCATCGGGAACGACGTCGTAATTTGCAGTGCGGACATCCATATTGGAAATGATTTTGCGAATAGCCTCTCCGCTCTTATCCTGGCGCTCCCCCCTTGAACCTTTATCACTGATGGTCAGTATTCCTACGGTAAACATTTTCCTTCACCACCCATTGACTGCTGAGGAGCAGTCATGGCGCTGAGTGCCTGCCGAGCCCCTTTTATCTTAAGAGGAGTAATTGTACGATTAATAGCCATTGTTTTCTCTGTTCAGCGCAAAATGCTTTTCCCTGAAATCAACTATCAAGACCTTGAACTTCCTCCCCCCAATCCAGCATTTGCACCTCGACCTTGTCTCCAGCCTTTACTCCCTTACTGCTTTCGGGGATAATAGCCAAACCATTGGCTTTGACCAGGGATGTCAGGATTCCTGAGCCCTGGGGACCGGTGAGGGACGCATGGTATTGACCCCTGTGCTTGCTTACTATCACCCTGGCAAAGAGGCGGCGACCGTCAGTGTTGGCGATATCATTATCGGCGATTGCGCGGATGGTAGGTTTTGCCAGCGTTTTAAGTCCCATCATTTTTAGTATGGATGGGCGGGCGAACTGTTCAAAGGTAACCATGGAGCTGACGGGGTTGCCCGGCAGTCCCAAATGAGGCACTTTTCTGGTCTTGCTTCCTGCCGTCTTCTTAATGATGCCGAAAGCAAGCGGTTTTCCAGGCTGCATGCAGACTGTCCAGAAGCCAACTTCGCCATGTTTTGCCAGTACGTCCTTTACTACGTCGTAATCGCCCTTGGAGACGCCTCCGGAGGTGATGAGCATATCTGCGTCCAAGCCTTCATCTATCTTCTTGCTTAGGGACTGCACCGAATCGCGCCCTATGCCCAGAATTTTGGGAATTCCGCCATAGCGAGAGACTTCGGCAGCGATAGAATAAGTGTTGCTATTATAAATCTTGCCGGGACCTAACGGCTGGGCAATATCCGTGAGCTCATCCCCCGTAGCTAGAACAGCCACAACCGGGCGACGGATGACCAGC
>CAZLAL010000217.1:0-3350 GCA_964557455.1 uncultured Dehalococcoidales bacterium | reverse complement strand
CGGCCCGGCAGTCATCAAGCAGGTCACCGGGGAAGAAATCACCTCCGAAGAACTGGGCGGGGCCATGCCCCACGCCAGTAAGAGCGGTGTATGCCATTTTGCCTGCGATAACGATGGCGAGGCTATCAAGCTCATAAGAAGACTACTGGCTTACCTCCCCTCAAGCAATAAAGAAACGCCTCCTTTGATGAAGCCTACCGATGACCCTAACCGTGTTGACCCTGCACTTGACACCATAATCCCGGATGAGCCCAGCAAGGTCTACAACATGAGGGACGTTATCACATCTATTGTGGACGACGGCCAAGTACTTGAGCCCCATTACCATTACGCTCAGAACGCCATCATCTGCTTCGCTCGGTTTAATGGCAGACCGGTGGGCATTATCGCTAATCAGCCGATGCACCTTGCCGGCTGTCTCGATGTCAATGCCGCGGACAAGATCACCCGATTCATCAGATTCTGCGATGCCTTCAACATCCCGCTGCTTACCATTGCCGATGTCCCCGGCTACCTGCCGGGGAAAGACCAGGAGTGGCTGGGAATAATAAGACACGGCGCCAAAGTCTTGTGGGCTTACTCAGAAGCCACGGTTCCTAAAATCACTCTGGTCATTCGCAAAGACTACGGAGGCTCATATCTGGCCATGTGTAGCAAGGACCTAGGTGCTGATTTTGTCTTCGCCTGGCCCACCGCTGAGATTGCGGTGATGGGGGCCGAAGGGGCTACGCCAATCATCTTTCGCAAGGAAATAGAGGCTGCGCCGGACGCCGAAGCCAAGGAGCAGGAGAAGATTCGGGAATACCGTGACCTGCTGTATAACCCGTACATTGCTGCTTCACGGGGATATGTTGACGAGATCATTCCGCCTCACGACAGCCGCCCCAAGATAATCAAGGCCCTGGAGATTCTCTCTACTAAACAGGAAACGAGGCCTCCCAAGAAACATGGAAATATTCCCGTATAGAAGGGCTCACCAAGAATCACTAGCTTCGGTGACATGTGCCATTCGAAGCCCAAGACGAGACGAGGAGTCTGGCGAAGGACTGGAGTTCACAACTGCGCCCACAACTGGACAGGCATCATGTCCGTAGTGGCGGAAAGGAGATAATCTGTGAATGCGGTAAGAAAAGGCCCCATCTTGGCCAGAGATTTGACCGCTGATAAGGTGAAGACGAGGCCAAAACCTAGAAACCCTGTCAGAATCTGTGATACCACCTTTCGTGACGGGCATCAATCCACATTCGCTACCAGGATGAGGACTGAGGACATGGAATGGCTGGCCCCCGAAATGAATCGATGTGGCTTCTATTCTATGGAGGTCTGGGGTGGGGCAACATTTGATGTCGCCCACCGCTTTTTGGGTGAGGACCCTTGGGACAGGCCTCGCAAGTTGAAGAGACTCATGCCTAATACTCCGCTGCAGATGCTCCTGCGGGGACAGAATTTAGTGGGCTATCGGAATTATCCCGACGATTTAGTTGACGCTTTTGTTGAGCAGGCTGCTGAGGTTGGCATTGACATTTTTCGTGTTTTCGATGCTGTGAACGACGAACGCAATCACAAGCGCGCCGCCCGGGCAATTAAGAAATGCGGCAAACATTATCAAGCAGCCATATGTTACTCGCTTACCCAGCCCCGGATGGGCGGCCCTATCTACAATCTGGAATACTACGTCCAGAAGGCGCTCATTCTTCAGGATATGGGTGCCGATTCCATATGTATTAAAGACCAGGCTGGACTTATCTCTCCTTATGATGCCTATGAATTAGTCAAGGCCCTCAAAGAAAACCTGCGAGTACCGGTTGATCTACACACTCACTACACCACCGGACAGGCATCTATGTCTGTGCTGAAAGCTATGGAGGCCGGGGTCGACATAGTCGATACTGCATTATCTCCTTTCGCCTTGCGTTCTTCACATCCAGCTATCGAGCCACTGGTGGTTGCTTTATATGGCACAAATAGGGATACAGGGCTTGATGTTGAGCAACTACTCAAATGCGGCCAGATGCTGGAACAGGTCGCGCCTCAGTACAGGGACTTTCTGGATACATCAGCGATGTCGGTCATAGATACGGGAGCCCTGATGCATCAGATTCCTGGCGGCATGACCACAAACCTCGTCTCTCAGCTCAAGCAGATGGGTGCTCTGAACAGGCTGGCCGAGGTGCGAGAGGAGACCGCTAGAGTCAGGGCGGACTTCGGTTACCCGCCTCTTGTTACGCCTACAAGCCAGATTGTCGGTGCCCAGGCAGTACAGAATGTGCTGATAGGGCGCTACAAAGTCGTCTCTAAGGAGGCGAGGGAATACGTATCCGGCGGTTACGGCAGGCCGCCGGCTCAAATTGCCCCCGATATCCAGAAGGCGATTCTTAGAGATAAAGCGCCTACAACCTGCCGGCCAGCAGACCTGCTCACTCCCGAATTAGCAAAAGCTAGGGAAGAATCTAAGGAATTTGCCAGGAACGTTCAAGACGTCCTCACTTACGCCCTTTTCCCTACCACGGGCGCACGCTTCCTGAAATATAAATACGGTATAGATAATACCGTCCCCGATGACTGGAAGCCACCCTATGCTCCCAAGACTCTAGAAGAGATTAACAAAGAGGACGAGATCTGCGCTCAGGTTAGAACTGGCAAACTGAAGGAAAGTTAGACAAAATAGAATCTCGAGACAAAGGAAGCGTAGCAATCTTCAATTTTTTCACTGGAGATGATAAAGTGGGTACGAAGACTCTAGACAGGTGTTTCCTTCTTGCGATGTTCAAGAGACAGCAGATAGAGCAATCGAGAAGAAAGGAGAAAGCACAAAGGTTCTGCCCTTGATGGGTACCACCACAACTGTGCCGAAATCAATGCCTCAGAAACGTTAGCATCATGCGCAGTTGCCATCGAGGAGCCAGCCGAGCTAGCAAAGAACGATGAGACAAATCAAAGCCAGCGAGATAACGAACAGTGTCGCCCGCCTATTCGAGCACTCGTGCCATTATCTGCCGGCGGACGTCTTAGCTGCGTTGAAGCAGGCAAGGGAGAGGGAGAAATCTCCTGTTTCCCGCGATGTACTGGATAGAATCCTGGAGAATGCCAACATCTCCGGCAAGGAGCAGATTCCTCTCTGTCAGGACACGGGTTCCGCCGTGGTCATGCTGGAACTGGGCCAGGAGGCGCACATAACCGGTGGAGATCTCTATGCCGCCATAAATGAAGGGGTGCGCCAGGGCTACGATAAGGGCTATCTGCGCAAATCGATGGTTACTCAACCATTTTCTGCGCGAGTGAATACCAAGGATAACACCCCGGCTATTATTCACACGGACATAGTCCCCGGAGACAAGCTGAAGATTGCT
>CAZLAL010000216.1:0-8175 GCA_964557455.1 uncultured Dehalococcoidales bacterium | reverse complement strand
GGTCTATCTGCTGGGTGAGACGGGGCTTTTTCAAGCGCTGGCTGAGAAGAATAGCCGGCAATTCGAGGAGCTTGGTGTGAAGAAGATAATTGCCCTCTCCCCGCATGCTTACAACACGATGAAAAACAGCTACCCGGGCTTCGGAGGGAGATTTGAACTATATCATTATACTCAGCTTCTGGACGACTTGATAAAGAATAACCGGATAAAACTTTCTGGGGCTCGTGCCGACATAAAGGTCACCTATCACGACCCTTGCTTCCTGGGACGTTATAACAGTATCTATGAAGAGCCGAGACAAATATTGCGAAGTATTCCTGGGGTCAAACTGGTGGAGATGGAGCGGAATAGGAAAGATGCCTTCTGTTGCGGCGGTGGCAGCGGGAATTTCGTTACGGACTTCCTAGCTGGTAGCAAGGACAGCCCAGCGCGAATCAGAGCCAGAGAAGCTTACGAAACGGGGGCTGATACTCTGGCGGTTGCCTGTCCCAGTTGCTTAACGATGCTGACCGATGCTGTAAAAGCAGAAAACCTGGATGATAAGCTGGCTGTCAAAGATGTCTCGCAGATTTTGAAAGAAGCCTTGTCTCCCAAATGAACCCGTGACTTTTGTCCTACAAGATCAGGTTTTGCAGGCTACCCACTACCAATACTGCCGCTAGCATTATGCCGATAGACTTGAGCATATCCCTTGCGCCGAGTTCCCGCGCTAACATCACAAAAGTAGCTACACAAGGGAAGAACATGGCCAGGACTGTGCTGCTGATAACCAGTTGCTTAGCAGTCAGAGCAAACGGGGCTAGTATGCCCATAGCCACATCCTTGCGCAGAAAGCCAATGACCAGAGCTACAATTGTTTCTTTGGGCAGCCCCCACAGGCTGCTCAATACCGGGGCGGCGATATCAGCAATGGCACTGAAGACTCCTAGAGTGTATAGTACGCTCACGACCAGTACCGTGCCTAGCACTATGGGCAGAGCTTCCTTGACAAAGCCCGACACCCGGAGCCACAGCTTTTCAGCAATGACCCGCCACGGCGGCAGGCGGTAAGGAGGAATCTCTACCAGAAGTTCAGGATTGAATCCCTTGACGGTGCGATTAAGGATTAGGCCTATAACAACCCAGGATAGAAACAGCGTTGCGTAAACGATAGCGACATATCCGAGCCCGCCCCCCAGTTCAGGGTTCCCGACCACTCCGATTATCATGGCCTGCAGGGCAACACAGGGAACGCCGATAGAAATCAAAGTCGCTGCGATAAACCTTTGTTTGCGGCTCTCCAAAATACGGGTTGCCATAATGCCAGGCACATTACAGCCAAGTCCCAGGATAGTGGGGATGATGGCATAGCCATGTAGGCCCAGCCGGTGCATCACGTTGTCCATCAACACCGCCAGGCGCGGCAGGTAACCGACATCTTCCAGTATTCCCAGAGCCAGGTAAAAAGCGATGATATATGGCAACACGGCAGCGAGAGGAATGTAGAGTCCGGTGCTCAGCAAGCCGAAGGACTGTCCATAGTCGATTTCTCCTCCAATAAGCTCACCTATGAGAACATTGTGCCAGAACCCCCCTTCTCCTAGAGCAACGCTTAGCCTAGCTAGCAAGGGTGTCCACAGCCCTTCGAATAGAGGCTCAGCTATGTAGCCAATTATTCCTTCACCGATGAATCGGACGAACCAGAAAGTGGCAAGAAGTACCAGCAGGGCGATAATTATCCCGCCTACACGATGGGTACTCGCATCCTCCAGAGTTTCATACCAACGACGGCGGGGATGACTCAAGGATTGCACCTGGTTGATGATGTCACCCACGGTGGCCCATCGCTCATCACTACTGGAATAGCTACGAGCATTCACCGGTACCTTCGCCTCAGGAAGACGCCTGACCAATTCCCTTACCCCCTGGCCAGTGATACCTACCGTGGGCACGACTGGCACCCCAAGGAGTTCCTCCAGTTTGACAGCCTCAATGCTTATTCCACGATGCCGAGTATCATCCCACATGTTGAGGGCAACTATTATTGGGATCCTTCTCTCCAAGAGCTGCAACGTCAAATTGAGATTTCTCTCCAGATTGGTGGCGTCAACAACATTTATCACCAGCTCTCCGTCTTTGAGCAGGCGCACAGCGACTTCTTCGGCCTTAGAAGCTGGTTCAAGAGTATAGTTGCCGGGAACGTCGATAAGCTCAGCCCGCTCCTCCCCCAATTTGAGATACCCTTTGGTGAAGCCGACGGTTGTACCTGGATAGTTGGAAGCGATGATATGTGTGCCAGTCAGTCGAGAAAAGAGGGCACTTTTGCCCACATTAGGGTTACCCACAAGCAGGATGCGTTTCATTTCAGGAAGGTGGCGGCAAATATCAGTCTACTCGGACTATTATCTTGGTAGCCATGCCAAAACCGACAGCCACCCGGGCATTATCGACTCTTACGGTGATCGGGCCACGAAATAGTCCCGAACCTACCTTGGTCACCTTCTTCCCTGGTCTGATGCCCAAAGCATCCAGCCGTCCAATTAAGCCATATCCAGTCAAGACTCCGACAACGATGCCTGTCTGTCCGGTTCTCATCTCGGCCAGGGTCAATTGCTTATCTTGATGCGGGGCCATAGTTTATCCTTTATTCCTAACAAGTCAGTTCTGCCTAACCTAAGGGCTGCGGACTTTTCTTGCGCCCTTCATTGTTCTTATTAATGCTCCTCCTGGAGCAGTCCCCGGGCAACTCTCCATGCTCCAAATAATAGTTGTATCTGCTGGAGAAATTGTCTCCTCCCAGCGGACAAGCCTTTATGAACTCAATGAACTTAATCACTCTTTCCAAGCCAAGGGGGCTAATAACATGCTCAATTCTGCAGGCATCCTGCTCAGCCGTTTCCTGGTCAATGCCCAAAGCCTCAGCAAAAAAACATGTCAATGCGTTGTGCCGGCGAATCACATCGCGGGCAACTCTTTCGCCTTCAGGAGTGAGCTTTATATAACCGTATCTTTCGTGCTCCACGAGACCCTGCTCGGAGAGCTTTCTTAGGGCGGAGCTGACGCTAGGCATTTTGACTGTCAGCTTTCGGCTGAGCTGACTTACTCTCACCGGCTTGCCCTTTCGCCGGAGCATCGCGACGGCCTCGAGGTAGTCCTCCATGCTGGCGGTGTGGCCGGTCTGCATCTCTTGTTTGGTCATTGTTTGCTGG
Source organism: uncultured Dehalococcoidales bacterium (assembly GCA_964557455.1). Lineage (GTDB taxonomy): Bacteria > Chloroflexota > Dehalococcoidia > GIF9 > AB-539-J10 > RBG-13-51-36. The sequence goes on along the minus strand of CAZLAL010000216.1, from coordinate 4,987 downwards.
CTCTAATATTGTTAGCCAAGCCTAACATTTTAGTGTTAGTTCACTTTCTTGTCAAGTCTTCGTGGTTCTCCCAAGGGGAAAAGAATCCCAAATTGTGGTCGGGGTGAGTGGATTTGAACCACCGACCTCATGGTCCCAAACCATGCGCGCTAGCCGCTGCGCCACACCCCGTGCAGCCAATTATTATAGTGGGTGAGAAAAATTGAAGCAATCAGCATTGCTTATCGGAAGGAATCAAGCTGGAAAACAAGCTGCCTTTGCCTTGAGTTTGGCATATTCCTCATTCACGTGCTCTTGAATTTTGGCAATTTCCTCATCTAGCAAATGACTGAAGCGGCCCTGGGTCTTCAGGTATTCTTCAACTGGTCTAAGCTTGGGCGGGTCTACATTCAGTTTATACTGGCCATTTTTTACTTCATAGAGAGGGAAGATGCCCGTCTGGACAGCGAGCCGGCCTATTTCAATGGTTCTCTCCGGGGCAGATCTCCATCCCGTAGGGCAGACGGACAAGATATGCACATATGCCGGACCCTTAACGTCCGCCCCTTCCTTAACCTTTCTCATTAAATCCAAAGGATAACTGGGACAAGCCGTGGCTACATAAGGTATGTTGTGGGCAACAGCAATTTCGGGCATGTTCTTCTTCTGGGTAGTCTGTCCAATGCTAACCTTGCCAGCCGGCGCAGTGGTTGTTGAAGCCCCGTAGGGTGTAGCACTTGACCTCTGGATACCTGTGTTCATGTAGGCTTCGTTGTCCAAACAGATGTATAGGAAATCGTGATTCCTTTCAAACGCCCCCGACAAGGCTTGAAGCCCTATGTCACTGGTGCCGCCATCTCCAGCCATGCCAACACAGGTAATACTTCTGTCGGGGATCTTGCCCTTCCTCATCAAAGCTTTCAGACCAGCCTCTATTCCTGAAATCTCGGCACCAACATTCTCGAAAAGGGTGTGGATCCATGGGACTCGCCATGAAGTTACAGGAAGCGGTGTGGTGCAGACTTCAGCACAGCCTGTGGCCATAGCGACTATGACATTCTCTCCTAGGGCCTTTAAGGCCAGCCTTATTGCCAGAGCTTCCCCGCAGCCGAGACAAAAGTTGTGCCCTTCAGCAAGAAACTCTTTTGTGGTTATGTAGATCTTCCCAAATTTTATAGCCTTCTGTTCCATTCTATCCCCTTATTCCCATTACCTTGCCTCTCACTCCTACGGTGTGGAAGACTTCCTTCGAGTGCTCTTGCGCAATTTCCTTGCCCCTATCGAAGACATACTCAAAATCCTCGGCCGACATATCTCTCCCACCTAAACCGCCTACGAAACTGACCACCTTAGGCTTCCCTGGCATATCATATAGGGCTGATTTGATTTCTGAGCAGACTGGCCCTCCCTGACCCCCGAAGGAGATACATCGATCGAAAACGATAAGAGTTTCGGCATCCTTTACTGCCTGACGGAGCTCCTCAAATGGGAAAGGCCTCCAGAGACGTAAGTGTATGAGCCCTACAGGTTCTCCCTTAGTTATCTTCTTGTCAACAACCAGTTTTGCAGTTTCGCTGAAACTTCCCTGAATAATAAGCAGTGTCTTGGCATTCTCGGCCTTATATGGCTCAACAGGGTGATAATAACGTCCAAATATATCTCCGAATTCTCTGAATCCTTGAATTATCACGCCCTTGGACTCTCTGAATGCCACCTCCTGGGCTATCTTCGTCTCGGTATATATGTCGGGCGGGCCAAAGGCTCCATGGGTCATTGGCTTGTCAGGGTCTAGCGCAAATGGGTACTCGAACTTGGGGAGGAATCTATCTACTTCTTCTTGCTCGGGCAATATGACTGGCTCTATTACATGAGACAGGTGGAATCCGTCTAAGTGGACCATCACCGGGAAGAGCACTCTGGAATCTTCGGCCACACGAAAGGCCCAAAGCGTCATATCGAATGCCTGCTGATTGTTTTCGCAGAATACTTGAATCCAACTGGTATCCCTAACAGCCATAGCATCAGAGTGGTCTCCCCAGACGCTTAACGGTGCCGAGAGAGCTCTATTGCATATCACCATGACTATGGGAAGTCTCATGGATGACGCGACATAGACAACTTCGTGCATGAGCTCCAGCCCCTGACCTGCTGTGGTAGTGAAGGTCCTTGCCCCTACCGCGGCGGATCCAAGGCAGGCGCTCATAGCTGAGTGCTCCGATTCAACCGGTATATAGGCGGCATCTAATTCACCATCAGCTACCATCTCGGCAAGCCGCTCGGGGACATGTGTCTGCGGCGTTATGGGATAAGCAGCGATGACATCTACATCAGCCATTTTCACCGCTTCTGCAGCTGCATGGGAAGCTTCTAAGGCTACTCGTTTACTCATACTTCTTCCTCCTCTTTCATAGTTATAGCCTTCCTGGGACATACGCTGGCACAAATGCCGCACCCTTTGCAGTAGAAGAGATCAGGCTGATAATAGCCGTCCTTGAGAACTTTCATCGCTGCATCAGGGCAGTAAAGCCAACACAACCCGCACTTGTCACACTTCTTCTTGTCAACTACAGGCCTGTCAGACCTCCAGTCACCTGTCTTGCGCGAAGCAGCGTTGCCCGCTTCCGTGATGATATTACCGACCTCCATATCTCTCCAGCTGAAATCGGTCCCTGCCTTTAGCTTCTTCTTGGCCATTCCTTAGTCCCCTATAATAGTCTCTTTGTAAGCCCTCTGCGCGGCTTCGATATTCCCCTTGGCCCGCGCGCCGAACCGTTCACGCAGCTGTTCAACTACAGAATCAAACTTCACCGCGCGAGTGACCTTTAGTAGTGCACCTATCATGGCGGTATTCGTGATGGGCATCCCTATAGTCTCCCTGGCGATCCTTGTAGCATCGACTGTGGCTACTGGCCACTCATACCCAAATTGAGACCTCAATTCGGCAGGCGATTTCTTAGAATTGACGATGATTTTGCCATTCTTCTTAAGCCCCGATGTTACGTCAACCGCACGCAACAAACCGGGATCGAGCACAATTACTATATCGGGCTCATAGATGTTTGTCCTGGTTCTGATAAATTCATTGCTTATCCTCAGGAAAGCAATGACCGGTGCTCCTCTCCTTTCCGGTCCGAAGCTAGGGAATGATTGCGCATATTTCCCTTCTTGTATAGCTGCGCGGGCGACTAGCTCCGCAGAAGTCACGGCCCCGAGCCCTCCCCTGCTATGCCACCTTACTTCAAGAAGCTCAGACATAGCTTAACGCCTCCGTATCCCACCGAGGGGCTGTTCAATTCTAGTCTTGCGTCGGATGCTAAGGTTCTTCATAGCAGTCTGATTCAGCAGGCCTTCTCCTCCTGTAATTGCGAGCCTGTCAAAGGCGCGGACCAATACCACACCCGCTACGGGCTTGCTTCGGCTGACTTAGGCAGCCTCGCAGTAGCAAGAAGACCGCTAGGCAATATATATGGCACCACATTTCTGTACGGGCCAATGATGCAAAACGCCCCTGAAGGGACTCGAACCCTTGCACCTGGCTCCGGAGGCCAGTGCTCTATCCTCTGAGCTACAGGGGCCAACAATACAAGACAACATAAAATGGTAACACAGGAGTACAGTCTAATTCAACGCCGCTTATGACCAATGCTTTGACAGCTATCGCTACGTTATTGTATCATCACCTGAACTCTACAACACGACAAAGATACACAATGCTTAATGCTCTCTGGATAGTGCTGTTAGGAATGGCGATCATTTTTGCTGTCCTGGGAGTCTTACTCCTAGTCATGGTTCTCCTGGGCAAATTCGCTAGGCCCAAGGAGAAAAATGAAAAGGAGTGTACGTAACGAACGTGGCTGTTGGAGAATTGCTCGGCTTTCTAAGCCTCACTTGGCAAGCGGTGGTAATGTTACTCATTGGCGGAGTCCTCATATGGTTGGGAATTGCCAAGAAGGTGGAGCCAGTATTACTTGTGCCCATTGGCTTCGGGTGTATACTGGCTAATATTCCTCTGGGTGAGGTGGCGGAGGCAGGCGGCTTCCTAGCTATTCTAAGAGAAGCAGGTATCCACACCGAGATATTTCCCCTGCTCATCTTCATCGGAATAGGGGCCATGATTGACTTTGAGCCCTTTCTGCAGCGGCCCTATACCATTCTTCTCGGTGCTGCCGCTCAGTTTGGCATTTTCGGAACTTTTTTCCTAGCTTACTTGCTGGGTGACGGTTGGCTGGGCGTCTTGGATTTCGGCTTGGAGGATGCTGCTGCCATCGGGATAATCGGCTCGGCCGATGGCCCTACCTCAATCTACGTCGCCACTACACTGCAGTCCAAATACACTGCTGCCATTGTTGTGGCTGCCTATTCCTATATGGCCATGGTACCCATTATCCAGCCACCTATAATAAGAGCGATGTGCAGCAAGGAAGAGAGGGCCTCGAAAATGGCATCGGTTCCGGGAACGATTCCGCAAAGGACAAAGATACTCTTTCCTATAATCACGGTGCTTGTGGTCGCTTTGCTTGCCCCCAAGGCTACTCCTCTAATCGGTTCTCTGATGTTCGGCAATCTGCTTCGAGAATGCGGAGTGGTGGAAAGGCTTGCCCTGGCAGCCCAGAATGAACTGGCTAACATCGTAACCATCCTTCTGGGCATCACCGTAGGGGGAATGATGGCGGGAATTCAGTTTCTGAGACCCGAGACTATATTGGTATTCATACTGGGAATAGTAGCGTTTAGTCTGGATACAGTGGCAGGTGTTCTGCTGGGCAAGCTAATGTACGTTCTCTCGGGGAAGAAGGTCAATCCCATGATTGGCGCCTGCGGCATTTCGGCTTTTCCTATGTCAGCTCGGGTGGTGCAGAAATTGGCGCTGGAAGCTAATCCTCATAATCATCTACTGATGCACGCCGCTGGAGCCAACACTGCCGGCCAAATTGCTTCAGTGGTAGCTGGCGGCGTGATGATCATGCTGGTGCCCGTGTTCTCATGAGGCAATATAGCATGGCAGCGG
>CAZLAL010000215.1:0-6188 GCA_964557455.1 uncultured Dehalococcoidales bacterium | reverse complement strand
TTATCGTCGGGAGCAACTTCTAGTTTGATTAATAAGCCGTCCTCGCTATTTTCCTCGGAGATCTTTATCGCATCAGGTGCTGCTACAATAGATTTAACGATGTACTCCAGCAGGTCTTTCATTTCGCCTCCTTAATTGTTAGTCTTGGCCTGAGGCAGGCTTAACCTTATCCATAATACCCAGTTTGCCAAGCAAGCTGCGTACCGTGTCTGTAGGCTGTGCTCCATGTCTCAGCCACTTCAAAGCCCTGTCTTCATCAACACTGATGGTGGCAGGGTCAGTCAAAGGATTGTAATGGCCGATAATCTCGATGAATTTACCATCACGGGGAGAGCGGCTATCGGCCACTACCACTCGGTAGGATGGCCTGTTTCTCCTCCCCATACGGCGCAGTCTGATCTTAACCATTTGTCAGGGTGATTATCTCTTAAATACCACTGTTTGTCAATGCTTGTCGGCTTAGAAATGGGATACTTCGGTAATCTGGCGATGCAGAAATAGAAAAACGACCTACCATAGAATGACTTAGCCCACCATTCTGGGGGAGAATACATATATGGTCGTTGTTTTGAACTTCTTCCTCAGCAAGGCCAGTTGTGGTTTGTATATTCTAATCCTTCCTTCCTCGCATGTAACCGGCATATTCAGGGCTTGTGAAATCACCTTTTCTTCTACTTTTCCCTGGCATACTATGGCTGCTTCGGCCTGGTTTCCTCTCAGCTCTACAAGCATCGGCAATGCCAATGCGCTTTGCTCATCAGCCTCCAGCATGCCTGCCAGATAGTCAAGTTCACCTTTCTTGAAAAGATGAGTGCTACCATCAGCACATGCCACATGGGGATACTTGTCGGTTAGCAAATTTATTAGCCGCTTCTGGCTCTGCGGTAACCCGGCGTTCACCACCCTGAGCTCGCCTCTCAGGCATTCTTGGAGCATCCTCTCATAGGGAGACCGTTGTGCTTCGTCCTGTAATGGTTTGGACATTGGCCTATTCTCGGGCAACAAGTACCTTCACACGTTTCAGGCGCGCTTTCTCTTCTCTATCCCGTTCCTCAAACTTCATATTTAAATAGGCTATCGTCGCCTGTAGTCCCGGGATTACTACGTACTCTAAGGCATTGGTTATCCTTTTTGTCCTGTTTATTTCCATTGCCAGTGATTCAAAGCTCCTCTGGAGTTCAGCTAATTCTACAATAGCTCTGAGATACTCTCTGGACAACTGCGCTGAATGGTCCAACCACGAGGACGTATCAATAAGATTATACTTGCTCATTTCGGCTTCGTCCGGACTTTCGGTTAGCTCAAAGGATGGGATTCGCACTCCTGCTATGTTTCTTGAGCCGGCAGCGACTTTCAAATCAGCCTCGCTGCCTATTAGTTCCTTGTCCATGGCTATATACCCATGATAACCAGCGGCGATTGATAGCGCCTTGTAGAGTCTGGACGATTCATCAAGCATTTTTGTCTTGGCCTCCACCGTATCTCTCGCCGTCTGCAAGAATTCCATAGTCAGTATGGAGAGCCGGTCCTTGACTATCTTCTGCACTCTCTGTGCCAGGGAAAGCCTGCGCTTCAGTTTTACCAGCTCGATCTTTGTGGGTCTGACTTTGAGCAACTGTGCCATTTTTTCCGCACCAGCTTCTACTGCCGATACTTAGGCAGATAGTGCTTAATGAACTCCTCTTTAATGAGCTTCAAGTCTTCTTCGGGCAGCGCTGAAAATAGTCCCCACGCTATATCCAGGGTATTTTCTACCGTTCTCTTCTCCGACTCACCTTGAGATATGAACTTTCTTTCGAACTCATCTGCGGCACTCAAATATATCTTGTCCCTTTCGCCCAGTGCCTCGGCACCTATAATGGTGGAAATCTCTCTCAGATAACAGCCTTCGGCATAAGCAGCATAGGACTGCATGAAGACATTGTTATGATCTTCCCTGGTCTTGCCTGCCCCAATTCCCTCTTTCATCATTCGTGAAAGGGACAGGAAGACGTCTATCGGCGGGTATATACCTTTCCTTTCCAGATTTCGAGAAAGGACAATCTGCCCCTCGGTTATATAGCCGGTAAGATCAGGTATGGGATGTGTTATGTCATCATCCGGCATGGTCAAAATGGGCATTATAGTTACTGAGCCCTCTTTGCCAGAAATCCTGCCTGCTCTCTCATACATCGTGGCCAAGTCAGTGTACATATATCCGGGATATCCTCTTCTTGATGGTATCTCTTCGCGCAGGGAGGAAAGTTCGCGTAGAGCTTCGCAATAGTTGGTCATGTCGGTGAGGACGACTAGCACGTGCATATTGTGTTGCCAGGCCAAATATTCGGCTGCCGTTAAGGCGAGCCTGGGTGTCGATATTCGCTCGATGACCGGATCTGACGCAGTGTTGATAAAAGCTACCGTTCTCTCCAGGGCGCCTGTCCTCTCGAGATTCCTCATAAAGAAGGAAGCATCGTCATAGCTGATACCAATAGCGGCAAATACCAGGGCGAATCTCTCTTGAGTGCCCTTTACGGTTGCCTGTCTGATTATCTGAGCTACGATTCGGTTATGAGGCAGGCCTGAGCCGCTGAATATGGGCAATTTCTGCCCTCTCACCAGGGCGTTTAAGCCGTCTATCGCCGAGATTCCGGTTTCAATGAATTCTGCCGGGGGTTGGCGCAGGGCGGGGTTTACAGGCTCACCGTTAATATCCAGATAATCTTCGGGGATCACTCGCGGCCCTCCATCTATCGGTTCTCCCATCCCATTGAAGATGCGGCCTAAGATGTCGATAGATACTGGCAGCTTTAGAGTCTCGCCCTTACATCTTATCTTACTGTTAATTAGATCCACTTCGCTTACACCGCCAAATACCTCGATCACAGTTGCTTCTTTGCTGATGTCTATTGCCTGCCCGCTCTTGACTTCACCGTTGGCAAGTTGAACCTCGACCATTTCGTTGAACTTTATGCCGGGTATACTTTCGGCTATGAGCAGAGCTCCCTTAGCCTTAGTTATTGCCCTTCCTTCCTTAGTGTAGAGTGAGGAAAAGTCCATAATAGCCTCCTTTCCAGAAATCCTGGCATCTAAGCTCTATATCCTCAGCAGATTGCAGATCGTAGTTCTAATATGTAAAGCCTTCTGCCGTATGCTGGTCACTTGGGACTTGAGCTTTGGCATTGTTCAGGGTTTCATATTTGGCGCTTAGGATTCACCATAACCTGTTCCATCTCTGACCATAGTTCTTTGCTTTTTTGCTCGAACGCTTCGTTGGGTATGTCTTTCATTCGGGATATCCTGTACACCATTGGCGATGAGCGGATGCTCTCAATGCCTGTCCCCGAATTTAACATCTCCTGAGCTAATCTGTAGAACTTCATTATGCTTTTAAGCATCAGGCCAGCTTTAGCCGGCGTGCAGTAGGTATCGACCTCGTTGTAGGCGCTTTGCTGAAGGAAGTCCTCCCGTATCATCCTGGCGATAAGAAGCAGCAATTTGTCTCCTTCGGGCAAAGCTTCGGGGCCGACCAGTCTGACGATTTCCTCGAGTTCAGCCTCCTGCTGCAACACCTTTAAGGCCTCGGCCCTGGTCTCTTCCCATCCTGGATCGTGTTGGTTCCACCAGTCTTTGACTGCGTTCACATAAAGGCTATAGCTGGTAAGCCAGTTTATGGTAGGGAAATGCCTTTTGTTGGCCAGCGAAACATCCAGGGCATAAAGGGCGTCTATTATTCTGAGGGTGTTTTGAGTGACCGGTTCGCTGAAGTCAGCTCCAGGGGGGCTGACGGCGCCAGCTACTGTTACCGAACCTTTTCTCTGGGGACTGCCCAGGCATTCCACCATTCCTGCTCTTTCATAAAAAGAGGAAAGACGCGAACCCATATAAGAAGGGAAGCCCTCCTCACCCGGCATTTCCTCCAGTCTTCCACTCATCTCCCTCATGGCTTCAGCCCATCTGGAGGTCGAGTCAGCCACCAGCAAAATGTCGTAACCCATGTCTCGGAAGTACTCGGCCATCGTGATGCCGACAAAAATGCTCGCTTCCCTGGCTACAACAGGCATGTTGGACGTATTAGCTATAAAAACCTCTTTCTCCTGCAGCAATCTTCCCGTGTTAGGGTCCTTCAGTTGCCTGAAGCTATAGAGCACATCTGCCATCTCGTTACCCCGCTCGCCGCAGCCGACATAGATGTTCAAATTTGTCTGGGCCCACCTGGCCAGTTGCTGCAAGGCCACGGTCTTTCCAGTACCGAATCCGCCGGGTATCGAAGCCTTGCCACCTAGAGCTAAGGGGAACATGTAGTCCAGGATTCGCATGCCAGTGGTGAGCAAGCCCGAAGGATCCGCCCTCTGTTTATAGGGTCTGGGCTTCCTCACCGGCCACTCCTGCATGAGTGTAAGTTTCTTCACTTCGCCATCGTATGCTACCGAAGCTACAGTCTCTTCGACTGTGTAGTCGCCCTCGCGTATCTCCTTAATGGTGCCCTTGATTCCCGGCGGCACCATTATCCGGTGCTCTATTAGGTTAGTCTCGGGCACTACGCCGATTATGTCCCCCTGACTGACTGCGTCCCCGACTTTCACTTTGGGTGTAAACTGCCACTTCTTGTCGCGGGGAAGGGCTGCAGCTTTGGCACCGCGTTTGATAAATGCGCCGATATTCTCACCCAGGGTGAGCAGGGATTTTTGTAGTCCGTCGTAAATTGAGCCCACCAGCCCAGGCCCGAGCTCAGCACTTAGCACCTTTCCAGTTCCTCTGACCAACTCGCCGACCTTCAAGCCCAGGGTATCCTCGTGTGCTTGAATTATCGCCCTGTCGCCTTCCAGTCCTACTATCTCGCCGATAAGCCCTTCTTCACCTATCTCAACGACTTCGTAGACCTGGGAACCTTTCATGTCATCGGCGATGACCAGAGGGCCCGAAACTCTCCATATCTTGCCCATGTCTTTATCCTCCTATCCTTCGACAAACTCAGAACACTCTGTTGCTACAATGTCATATTTCTACTTCGAAGCCTATAGATTCTCTGATGAGTTGTCTATAATATCCCTTAACGTCAGGGTATTTTGTGCCAAACTTCGACGGAACCTCCACAACCACATGAGTTGTTCCCTTCTTCCTTCTGAGTGGCTCTATAATGTCTGCAACATATTGTGCGTAGTCTTCCAATATGATTGCTATGCCGACACCCGGGTCGGCTAGCAGCTCAATTAGAGCTTCCCTCACGTTTTCGCGGATATCGTGATTGCCCTGTATCGTGTAATATCTACTGATACCGGCCAGTCTCAGCCCGTTGACCAGGTCTTCGTCTCCTATGACAGCTATATCCAGGCGTCCGACAGATGCCATGTCACAGCACCAAATAATCCTTTATTTCTTGAACGGGAACGCCGTCGACTATGGCTTTCAGAACTAGCCTCAAGTTTCGTATTTCAACCTCTTTGAGAATCAGATACCAGGCCATCACCAGCGGTGATAGCACGCGCGGTGACAATATTTCCTTGAGCATCCTGAACTTATGCTTATCGATAATCTCATCCACAGCCGCAACGGCTTTGGTCTTGTCGTAATTAGCGGATACCTCACCTGCTATGTTTGCGTATTGGTCGTCCTCCAGCCTGGTGGCTATGTCGGCCATCTTAAGGGATAGCAGCTCTCTAAGGGTTCTGTCCGTAATCCTGTAGCCACCAGCGATAACGAGGTCACCAGCATCGAGTCCTATGCCCTCAATTATAGCCCTCAGGATGATTTGCAGGTTTGTCAGGTCTATCACTAGGCCCAGGGCCTTAGCGAGCACAAAACCGTCCTTTATTCTCCTTGCCGTGTTCAGGATGTTCTTATAGTACTCACCGTCCAGCCTGGCTTCGGCAATAAATCTCGATTTTGCGCTTTTGTCTGTCTTATACTGTTCCAGATAAGGTGCATAGTCTCCCAGCTTGCACTTGGTAAGTAGCTTGGTGATATCCTCTACGTCTTCGCAGTCGGAGAGTTCGTCCAGCAGCCCGTCATCGTGAATGATCCCGATAGGTACCATGCGGCTCTTCTTGGCTGTTGCAATGCCCAGCAAAGCAGCTTTAATATTCGAGACGTCATACTTGACTATGTACGCCCTCGACAATTTCCGTACATCTTTGGGCAGAAATTTGAATGATTCCACATAGCTAATCCGTTGAGCGAGATAGTGCCATAAGTGCTCATCCAGGTCA
>CAZLAL010000214.1:0-3096 GCA_964557455.1 uncultured Dehalococcoidales bacterium | reverse complement strand
TCTATACTCTTCCCGAGCTAATTGAAAAGCAATATGACCGTCGTGTGAGTCTGGCAGCTTCGATTCTTATCGTTGTCGCCTGGCTCGGGGTGGTAGCGGGACAGATTGTCGCTGCCGGGAAAGTCCTATCAATCCTGGGGATAGGTTCGGGAACGCTGTGGATGGTGATTTTTACCACGGTGGTTGTTGCTTATGCTGTTGTGGGTGGACAACTCTCGGTAATTCGCACTGACCTTTTCCAGGCGATAATCATCTACGTCGGCATTTTTGTCACTCTGGCGTTGCTGCTTGTCCGAATCGGGGGATTGGATGGGTTGAGGTTTTCTCTGCCGCAGGATTTCTTTTCTTTCCCGGTGAGCTCTCAATTGGACTGGAGGACTTTCTTATCGCTCTTGATTCTGGTCGGAGCGACTTATGTGGTGGGACCCGATATGTACACTCGAATTCTTTCCGCCAGGAATGAAAAGACTGCGCAGAGAGCAACTCTTCTATCTGCTTTTTCTTTTATTCCTCTGGCTTTTGCCATTGTTCTGATAGGGATGGGAGCCAGAGTCCTTTATCCGCAGATTGCTCCTGAGCAAGCATTTCCTCAAGTAATAAGTGGAGTTCTTTCCCCCTGGCTGGCTGGCTTAGTGCTCGCCGCTTTAGTTGCGGCACTTATGTCCTCGGCGGATACCTGTCTGCTTAGCCAGGGGGTCATTCTGACCCAGGACATAATTAAGCGGCTTCTCCCTTCACTTGGAGAGGGAAAGACCATTTTTCTTACCCGCATCAATATCATCATTTTGGGTTTGCTGGCCCTGGGCCTAGCAATGATTTTGAAAGGGGTGATTTCTTCTCTTCTCTTTGCCTATACCGTGTTCACCTGCGGGCTGGTCGTGCCCGTAATCGCTGGGTTTCATAAAGACAGGCTTAAGGTAACGCCGCAGGGAGCGCTGGTGGCTCTCATAGGAGGGGGGGTAATAGGTTTGATAGGGAAGATACCAGGCCTTGACACTTCTTTCACGAATGACTTTGGCCTCATTGGCATTGCTGTGAGCGCGGTGCTTCTTTTCGGAGTGAGTCTTCTCACCAGAAAGGGATAATCCAGCATGAGAATACCCCTGCCAGTGGCAGTTTTGCGTTTCTCCGTTGTGAGTGTCTGAAAGGCGGACTGCAATTCAGTCAGCCGTGACTATCCTTCAGCTGACCGAGGGCGATGTATCAATGACGAAATCCGGGTGTGATTCTTTCCTGGGCTCAGAAGTGGGCAGGAGAAGGGGGGGTATCGATGACAGCCTACCCGTGCGCTGCTATAATAGCACTGTGCTGGTCACCATAATAGGTCTCGGGCTAATCGGTGGCTCGATCGGATTGGGTCTAAGGCAGGGGAAGAAGCCCAGGTGGGAAGTAGTGGGCTATAGTCGTCGCCATGAGACTATAGCCAGTGCCATGAGCCTGGGCGCCATTGAGCGAGGCGAAACTAACATAAGGGATGCAGTAAAGCAGGCCGAATTTGTGGTGATCGCCACCCCTGTTCTGGCGATAAAAGAGGTCTTTTCTGAGATAGCGGCTTATCTTCCCTCAGGTTGCGTTGTTACCGATACCGCTAGCACCAAAGCACAGGTCATGAAGTGGGCCAGGGAGATACTGCCGTCAATAGTAGATTTTATTGGCGGACATCCCATGGCTGGCAGGGAAGCCTACGGCATCCAAGCTGCTAAGGCTGGACTATTTCGGAAGTGCACCTACTGTCTCACTCCGTCGGAGAACACCTCACCGAAATCGATTGCTGCGGTGACAAGAATGGTGAAGAAGCTGGGAGCCGAGCCTTTTTTCATTGATGCTGAGGAGCATGACAACCTGGTGGCGGCTATTAGTCATCTACCCATGTTGCTATCGGCGGCTCTCGTGTCGCTGACTACTAAGAATCCTTCCTGGTTGAAAATGTCCAAACTCGCGGCCTCGGGCTATCATGATCTCACCCGGCTGGCTTCGGGCAATCCTGAGGTGAATTCTCATATCTGCCTTACTAATCAAGAAGCAATAGTCAATTGGATAGATAAATTCAGCCAGGAATTAGATAGCTATCGCCAACTGGTGGCCAAAGGGGATAGGCGCCTGGAACAAGCCTTAGCTGACGCCAACAAAGCGAGAGAGGAATGGCTGAGCAATTACCCGGCTTGAGGTCGGCTTCTTCGAGGGCGAAGACAAGGACTATCAAACCTTGTCCCAGATTAGAAGGTGAGATTCTTCTGCCTGGCGATAAGTCTATTTCTCACCGGGCTGTGATTCTGAATAGCCTAGCCAGAGGTGAAGCCAGGATTCATAACTTTGCCCCTGGTAGAGATTGCCTAGCCACAATAAAGTGTCTCAAACGCCTTGGGGTCAAAATTGTCCGGGGAGGGAACCGGGAATCCCCTACTCTGCTGGTGTTGGGAACTGGTGAGGAGGAACTTAAGGAGCCCGCCAATGTGCTTGATGCGGAAGATAGCGCCACCACAATGCGCCTTCTGGGCGGTCTTCTCGCTGGCCAACCCTTCCTGTCTATTATTACCGGAGATAGCTCTCTTCGGAATCGCCCGATGGACAGGTTGATAGAGCCATTGAGGTTGATGGGCGCTGATGTCTGGGGAAGGGGACGAGATTGTTTTGCCCCTCTGGTCATTAGAGGGAAGAGATTACGAGGCATGGATTTTACCTTGCGTGTTGCCAGTGCTCAGATTAAGTCAGCGATTTTGCTGGCCGGTCTTTTTGCCGACGGCAATACCGTCTTGCATCAGACAGTCCCTTCACGAGACCATACGGAAAGGATGCTCAAAGAAATGGGGGCCAGTTTGGAAAGCCGGGGATATTCAATCTCTTTGCTGCCTTTGAGCAGGCCGTTGCTTCCGCTGAGTCTCCGCGTCCCGGGCGATATCAGCTCAGCAGCTTACTTTTTGGTTGCAGCAGCTATTCACCCTGACGCGAGAATAGTAATACGGGGTTGTGGGACTAATCCGACACGGACAGGAATCATAGACGTTCTGCTCACTATGGGGGCCAGGCTGAAAATAGATGATGAGCGTCTGGAGGCTGGTGAACCCTTGGCCGACATTGTGGTAGAATCTAGCGACT
>CAZLAL010000213.1:0-2540 GCA_964557455.1 uncultured Dehalococcoidales bacterium | reverse complement strand
TAGCATCCCTCCTTCTTCACCGCTTCAGCGATGTAAGCAGGAGTAAATGGTCTCCCATCGAACTTCAGAATTCGCTCGCTTACGTCATATCCTGTTTCTGCCTTTATAAGGCGGGCAAGCTGCCCCGTCGCATTGTTTTCCACGCAGTAGCTATTCACAGCCTTACCGATAGCATCTGCTACCGGCCTCGCCGGAAAAGGCCACAATTCGTTGAGGTGAAGCATATTGACACTGGCGCCTTCCTTGCGCAGCATATCCACTGCTTCATGTATAGCTCCATAGGTGCTGCCCCAACCGATAAGGGTTGTTTCTGCCCCCCGCGAACCGTACTTCCGCGGCTTGCCGACCTCTTTCTTGAGCAGGAGATTCTTCCGCAGCCTTTTCTGCACCTGTGCTGTCCTTTCTTCAGCGTCTTCCGTGAGGTGTCCTTCCTCATCGTGTTCGTCGCAGTCGGTAACCACCAGCGGCTTATCCAGACCCGGGATAGCTCGGGGAGAAATACCAGACTCTGTGATTCTGTGTCTCATGTAATCGACAGGATTACCCGCTTCTTCTGAAAACAACACACCCCGATCTATTGTTACCTGCGGTAGGTCTAACGGGTCGACAGTGGCATAGGAGCTTGCCAGATGCTGGTCGGTCAAGATTATAACGGGCAATTGATATCTTTCTGCCAAGTTGAAAGCCTTAACCGCTGCCTGGAAGCCATCTTCAACAGTGGCAGGTGCCAGGACGGCCCTGGGGAAGTCACCGTGGTGGGCATGAATCACAAATTGAAGGTCACCCTGTTCCGTTCGGGTGGGTAGGCCCACGGCCGGCCCCGGTCGCTGCCCATCAATTATCACTATTGGTGTCTCGGTCATGCCTGCTAGCCCTATGCCTTCCACCATGAGGCAAAGTCCGCTCCCTGAGGTCGCAGTCATGGCTCTGACGCCGGCATAGGCAGCCCCAATAGCCATGTTGATGGCGGCTATCTCATCTTCGGTGTGGACCATTACCAGGCCAAAGTCTTTTGATTTGGCCGCGATATATTCCATGATAGAACTGGCAGGGGTCATAGGATAGCCAGCCATGAATTTACATCCGGCAGCAATCGCCCCCAGGGATATTGATTCATTGCCCGTAAGCAGCATCCTCTTAACTTCACGCAGTGGAGCCACTTTGCGAAGCTTGCCTCTGTATTCGGATTGAACGTAGTCATACCCTGCCTTTGCCGCTGCAATATTCTTGTCGGCAACTTCGCCCTTACCAAACCGCTCCGTCAGAACTGTGTTTAACATGTTCAAATCGTAATTCACCGCCGCCAGGGCAGCACCAAGGCCGACTGTATTAGTCATCAGCTTGGCTCCAGCTTTTGCCTCAGCCAGCTTCTCGAGAGGTATGCTGAGAAGGTTACTGCCCTCGTCGCTGACCCCTCTTATTCTTTCGCCGTCGTAAATGATGATACCTTTAGCAACCACCTCTGCCTGGTGCAACTCGATACTGTCCATGTTAAGTGCGATGAGTATGTCCACGTCTTCGGCAACAGCACCTACTTTGCGGTCGCTGACTCTCACGCGGAAGAAGTTGTGGCCGCCTCTTATTCTTGATTCGTAATCCTGGTCAGCGAAAATGTGGTAACCTCCGCGGGCAAAAGTCTTAGCCAGCAGGAAGCCCACCGACTGCACCCCCTGTCCGGCTTCTCCGCCCACCATGAAATTAAAATCAACAGGCATTACTCACATCCCCACATTAGCACTTTTTATAGTTGTCGATGACTTCGTCCACCCACTTCATAGCAGCAATCATGGTTGGAAAACCCGCCGTGGTAAACGCCAGAAGCACAGCGTGGCGTAGTTCATCGGCGGCTATGCCTTCCTCCAGCGCCCGGCGGGCATGGGATCTTACTCCGCCTTCCGAACTCAAGCCTATGGCGATGCCCAGCTTAATCAGTCGTCTCGTCTTTTCATTCAGCAAACCCCAGCTATGGCACTTTACCGCCAACTCGTCATAAGCTTTGGCTATCTCAGGAAATTGCTGCTGGAATTCTTTGTAAATATTCGGCAAGTAGTTCATCGCACACCTCCTTTATTATTGCTTTCGAGGGCTAGCCTGACCACTCCCAGAAGATTATCTCCAAGATGTCAGGGGACATCTATGCGCCTACTGCACTACCCATACCAGCATTGCCGGGGAGCAGTCCTATTTACATTTCATTTGGCTGCCTTGGCAGCCTTCTTCTCAACTGATTTGCTAGCCTTCTTCTTAGCTGATACGGAAACTTTCTTGGGTCTTACCTTGGCTGATTTAGGGAGAGCGACTTCGAGAACCCCGTCTTCGAAGCTGGCTTCGATCTTAGTTGCGTCTACGTTAGATGGAATAGGAATCGAGCGATAAAAGCTGCCATAGCTGCACTCGGACTGGTAGTAGTCCTCATTGCTGACCTCTGTCTCGGTCTTCTTTTCTCCTCTAATAGACAGCGTGTCACCGACCACCGAGACATCGATATCCTCTTCCTTCATCCCGGGCAGTTCTGCCTTGACAATGAACTTGTCCTCTTT
>CAZLAL010000212.1:0-2969 GCA_964557455.1 uncultured Dehalococcoidales bacterium | reverse complement strand
TTCATCGGGGCAAATTGCCGGATAAGAAATTCCGTCGTCAAACCCTTCACTAACGTAGGGGCCGGTACGCTGGTCGAGGACTCATCACTGGAGCGTTCGGTAATACTGGAGAATTGCCAGATTGTTAGAACTAAGCACCTGACTGATAGCGTCATCGGCAGAAATGCCATAGTGGCGGGAGAGGGGAAGAGCCCTGAGAAGCTGAGGCTATTCCTAGGCGATGACTGTAAAGTGGAATTGGAGTAAAGAGCCATGCAGAGGTTGTTAATTGTTTCCAACAGGCTACCTATTACCATTCAGGAGAGGAAAGGTCAGGTGCAGGTTGAGCCCAGTGTTGGCGGCCTGGCTACAGGCCTGAGTTCGTGGTACAAATCCTCCAACAGCATCTGGATGGGATGGGCCGGGATAGGTCGAAAGAAAATAAAAAAAGAGAAAGACATCGTGGCGAAATTGCGGTCCGAAAACTGCTATCCGGTCCCCCTTTCGGACTACGATGTCGAAGCCTACTACCACGGCTTCTGTAACCGGACTATCTGGCCCCTTTTCCACTACTTCCCCATCTACGCTCAATACAGCGAAGATTTCTGGCGGGCTTACGAACGAGTAAACACAACTTTCGCCAACGTAGTTGCCGGAATTGCCCGGCCTGACGATATGATCTGGGTGCACGATTACCACTTAATGCTCCTCCCCAGGCTTCTGAGAGAAAGGTTGCCCAGGGCAACAATAGGGTTTTTCCTCCATATCCCTTTTCCGGCTTTTGAAATATTTCGCTTGTTACCCTGGCGTAATCAAATCCTGGAAGGACTTTTGGGCTCTGATCTCGTAGGTTTTCATACCTATGAATTCACCGGGCACTTTCTGAACAGCGCACATCACCTGTTGGGTTATGAGGCGACCATGGGGCAAATCACCATGGCCGACCGGATAGTGAAAGCAGACACATTCCCCATGGGGATAAACTACGAACGATATTCCAGCGTCGCCCAGGACCAGAGAGTGCAGGCGGAGAGGAAAAGGGTGCGCAAAAAGCTGGGAGACTGTCAGGTAATCCTTTCGGTTGACCGCCTGGATTACACCAAGGGCATACCCGAGCGATTGGAGGCTTTCAGTGCGTTTCTGGACAGGAACCCGAAGTTCAACAGAAAGGTGCTTCTGGTCCTGGTGGTAGTGCCTTCCCGCACACGGGTGGAACAATATATTCAGTTGAAGAAACGGGTAGACGGGCTCGTGGGCGAAATCAACGGCAAACATGGGACCATCGGCTGGATGCCAGTCTGGTACTTATATCGCTCTTTGCCATTCTATTCTCTAGCCGCCCTTTACAGCCTGGCCGATGTTGCCCTTGTTACCCCTCTCAGAGACGGCATGAATCTTATCGCCAAGGAATACACGGCAGCTCAGACGGATGGAAAAGGAGTCTTGATACTCAGTGAAACGGCCGGGGCCGCTCAAGAGCTGGGGGAGGCGATCATAATAAACGCCAATAACCAGGAAGAGATTACCCGGGCACTGGCAAGAGCTCTGGAAATGCCGGAACAAGAGCAAATAGAACGCAACCACATAATGCAAAAACGCCTGCGCCGTTACGACGTGGTGCGCTGGGCCAATGAATTTATGGATAAACTGCTTTACGCCAAGAAAGTCCAACGAGACATGGAGGCAAAGGCCTTGACCCCCGAGATACAGAGGAAGTTAGCCGGCGATTTCCAGGATAGCGAGAAGGCATTGCTTTTATTGGACTATGATGGCACGCTTGTCCCTTTTTCATCCACTCCAGCGGAGGCGATGCCCGGAGCCAATCTGCTCAGATTGCTGAGACGGCTTGCCAGGAATCCTCGCAATGAAGTGGTGCTGATAAGCGGACGAGATAAAGATACATTGGAGAGCTGGTTCGGCGGTCTCGATGTAGGACTGGTGGCTGAACACGGGGTGTGGATTAGAAAAAAGGGCGGAGAATGGGAGATGATAGAGACCCTGACAAATGAGTGGAAGCAGGAGATATATCCCCTGCTCGAGTCATGGGTGGATAGAACTCCGGGCTCCTTCGTTGAAGAAAAGGAGTTCTCCCTTGTCTGGCATTACAGAAAGGCCGACCCCGAGCTGGGTCAGCTGCGGGCCCGGGAGCTGATAGACAATCTGTCAAATATAACTGCCAATTTAGACCTTCAGATATTAGAGGGAAGCAAAGTAGTGGAAGTGAAAAACGCCGGCATAAACAAGGGGCGCACGGCTTTAGTATGGATTGCCAGAAAGCAGTGGGACTTCATATTGGCGCTGGGCGATGATTGGACCGATGAGGATACCTTCAAGGTGCTCCCTCCTACGGCATGGTCTATCAAGGTCGGATTCGGTGCTTCGGCGGCCAGATTCAATCTTAGTTCCCCGGACAAAGCCATTTCATTATTAAGGAAAGTGGCCGCGCAGAGAGACGTAGTTGCCTGAGTTATCGGGCACTTCTGCCTCATGAGTCAAGCAGCCACAAAAAAATCGAACTATCGTTCGCCCTGGAATCGAAGACTGCCCGGCGCGAAATCGAAAGGGTGGATACGCTCGACCATGATTGACAAGCCCCGCTATTGTGCCTGCCATCTTAGCGTCAATTTCAAATAGCTGTGGTACCTGTGGAGGGGAGGGGTCTGCCCCCTCCCCTGCCTATCTTCAACAAAGGAGGCTGTTGAGTGCTTGCTTGTTTCCCGGTTCAGCGGAATCTCGTCGAAACCTTCTGGCTGAGACCGGCCTCCGCAAGGAAGCGGGCCACTTCCTCGCGCTCGAATCTGCGGTCACCCCGGGCATTGATACGGTATGCCTTTATCCTTCCATCGCTAGTCCAGCGCCTCAGGGTGTTAGGATGGACATGCAGGAGCCTGGCTACCTCTCTTACCGTCAGCATGTCATCCATGTGTTGGCCATCTGCCATATCTTATCCCATCTCCTGTTTGACTAACATATCTTCAGCTTAACTCACT
>CAZLAL010000211.1:0-13830 GCA_964557455.1 uncultured Dehalococcoidales bacterium | reverse complement strand
ACTTTCATTTGTTTTCTATCCTTTCCCACATATCGCAACGCCCTCCCCATCTAGCCAAAACCTTACCGTCAACAGAGATTTGCGAAATTTCGCATAGATTGGGGCAAGCCTTGCATATAAAAGATGATGTCTTATAGTCCATTTGGCTAACACCGAATCCCTTGAACTTTGTGGGATGATGGTTAGCCTTCATCTCTTCATGGACTAAAATGGCAGCTCCAATAGCCCCCATAAGTTCGTTGTGAGGAGGAACATAGACTTCGGTTTTGAATGTCTCCGTAAATGCCCGAACCAGTCCCTTGTTAAAAGCGACGCCGCCTTGAAATATCATTTTGGGGCGGATTTCCTTACCTAAGGCGACATTATTGAGATAATTGCGCACCATTGATTGACACAGGCCATAAATGATGTCATCCGTTGGATATCCCATTTGTTGTTTGTGAATCATGTCTGATTCAGCAAATACGGTGCAGCGTCCGGCAATGCGTGCCGGGTTTTCACTTCTCAAAGCATGGTCGCCAAAGTCCTCAATCCTTATGTTTAGTCTCTCGGCTTGATGGTCAAGAAAACTCCCGGTGCCGGCAGCACATACTGAATTCATGCCAAAATCAACGACCACATTGCCTCGAATTATGATTATCTTGCTGTCCTGGCCGCCAATCTCAAAAATAGTCTGCACGTCGGGAACGTACTCCATTGCAGCAATGGCATGGGCAGTAATCTCATTCTTTACTAAGTCACCGCCAAGCATAACAGCAGCTAAATATCTGCCACTTCCCGTAGTACCTACACCGCAAATCTCGGCCTCAGCTGGCATTTGTCTTCTTATTTCTTCCAGCCCCTCTTTTATCATATTGACCGGATTACCCTGGGTTCGTATGTAAATAGAAGCCACTAGCTCATGGCTTTGACTCATCAAAGCCAGCTTAGTGGTAACTGAACCGACGTCAACGCCGAGGTAAGTTTCCATATTTAATCTACTCTTTCTAGAGACGACCCGCCGAAGCTTCCAAGTCTATTCTTATTAGATTCCTTTATTTTTTGCTGTAATTCTAACCGTCTTCTTTGCTTCAGGCTTAAGATAGGGTAAAACAGAACTGAGACTATAGCCATAATGACCAAGAATATCACTAGCTGTTTGCTTTTGACAAACTTGCTTACTATTTCAAATTCCTTTTCCATTCCCGTTTCTTCTTCTGAATTCCAGCAGGTCAACAAAGGCTTCAAGCCTGGTCAGCATTCCCTGCTTGCCCATCTGCTCGTCAGAGATAAGAACAAACACTGGTATATTTTCTCTGGTGGATTGCATAACATTCTGGGCTACTATTTCAGGCATGCAGGTAAAAGGCGCTATATGGACTACTCCATTGTATCCTTTGCGGGCATAGAGCACCTTCTCGCCTACGGATTCCCAGCCATCACCACCAACATCATGGTCGACGTAAGGCTTTGCTAATCTGTGAACTTCCCTCCATTCATCTATACCCAGGTAGTTGAGAAAAAGGCTGTATTTGACCCACCTGGAAAGAGTCATAGTTCGGTGTACCTCTACGCCTAACTTCCCCAGTTCAACCTCTATGTCCATATTAGCAAAGGGTTCTATAACAACGTAAATTTCACCAAATACGCCCACTCTAAGTGGGTTAGCTGTGCGGTTCATAGGCACCCGATTTAGCCTTTCGATATATTCTTTCGTTATTTTCCTTACTTCTCTATACTCCGTTGCCTGCTCCATAGCATTGATAGCTTCGCGGTAAATTTGGCTAGCTTCTCCCTTGTCTAGCTCTACCGCCCGCGTTTTCTGCACCACTTTCTCTATTTTGTCCAGAGCAAACAGCTTGCTAAGACCGAAAAAGACTGCTGACATAATCTTAGATAAAGGCGCATCATGCGTTAGATCCTTGATGAGTTGTTTAAGACTTCGAATCTTGTGTTCGGATACTTCAAGGTTAAAGAAGCGAGTGTCATACCCCAAATCGCGCAGCATCTGTTCCTGGTCTTTGGCGTAGTAACCTAATCGGCAAATACCGGTTCCTCTGGCTTGAATTAAAATGTCCGCTCCTGCTTCGCAAGTTTCGATTAGACTGCCCAGAGTAAGCTTATAAGGTAAGCACGCCTCGGCTGGCGAATATTTGACTCCCAGGTCTAGGGTTTTTTGAGTCATTGGCGGTGGGATTATCAGCTGGTCGCCGGCAGCGCCCAATCTATCGGCTACAGCTTTTACAGTAATATAGACATTGCCAAACTGAGGAAAACCTACACGCATAGCTTTTCTCTCCTCTTAACCATGTCAATGAAAGCCTCCAAGCGAGTAAGCAACGCCCCTTCACTGCTATGCTCATCTATACTAAGCGGCAAAAAGGGAACTTTGAGTTCCTTGGCTCGATGCTCAAGAAATTTTACCATCATTGAATCAGGGCCACAACCAAAGACGCTGAGATTAACGATGCCATCAACTTCTTGCTCCAGATAATATTCTCCTGCGCCGATAATGTCGTTTTCAAATGACCAGTGGGCCTCACCAGCAAGTCTTGTCGTCGCGGCGTCGAGCAAGTGCCCTGGCACCATCTCAGGTACAAAGACTCTGGCGCCCATTGATTGTAACTGAGAAATCAGGTTGTGATTAAGATAATCATCATAAAGGACATAGGGATGACCGATAACTGCGATTCTCATTGAACCTTCCGTGCCCTGTTTATGTTCTAAGCCTTTATCCTGGTTGCCGCTGAGAGCCTGAGCGGGGGTAATCCCAAGATCGGCCATATTTCTTCTGTAGGCGATAGTGCTTTCCAGCGCGGCTTCAACCGCTTTCTTGATCTTGAATGGATTAGAGGTGAAATAATGCCCGGTCTTATAAATGTTGCGGTAGAAGTAGTGCCGTCCCTTTTCAAGATCTATCTCGGGGTCGATAATAATAGGGCTCTCGGGGATTAAAGCTCTAGCCATATTTGGCAGGCCAATGATCTTTGAGCAATTATAAGTTTTGTGCCCCAAGCTGGTAACAGCGGGAACAAAGATGTAGTCGCAGTCGCTCGCTAGAGAGATAAGGTGACCAAGAAGGACTTTAACCGGCAAGCAGGTGTCGGCAACTGCTCGCGAGACTCCTGAATTTAACAGGGCCTTATTGGTTGGCGCTGATACCACTACCTCAGCCCCCAGCGTTTCAAAGAAAGCTTTCCAGGCAGGGTAATATTGGTAGTAAAGCAAAGCTCGGGGGATGCCCACTTTAATCATGACTGAGGAACTCCTGCTTAATTCGCTCAAGCATTCCTAGCTGGAGGATATCGGCCACGGTCATCGCCATGGCCTTAGCTGCATCCGTAAAAGCTTCGTGTCCCGCTTCGGAGGCGGCTGCCGAGGCAAATTCCGGTGTGTGTATGAGTACCTCAGGGGACGCTATGGCGATCGTGGGATGTATGCTTGGTACCACTTGACTGACATTTCCCATATCGGTGCTGCCAAAGCCAAAGCTAGGGGAGAAGGCTTCTACATGACGCCCCAGCGATTCTAGATTCTGGCTGAATAGCCGAGCCAGAGTCCCATTGTTTTTCATCGGGGCGTAAGTCTTATCGCTCCACCTATATTCTAGCCTTGCACCGCTAGCTACAGATGCTCCCACAAAACAGTTCAAGACCTTAGCATTCAACTCATCAAGATACTCTTTATCCAGGGCGCGTATCAAGAACGCGGCGGAACTGTGAGCAGGCACTATGTTAGGAGCCTCCCCTCCATCGGTAATTATACCATGGACGCGCGCCTCACCCTTTATGTGCTGGCGCAGTGAGTTTATAGAATGGAAAGCCAAAATCATAGCTTCAAGGGCATTCACGCCCTCGTAAGGTTTGGCGGCGGCGTGAGCAGGCTTGCCAAAGAATTCGACATTCAAGGAGCTACAGGCGAGCGCCTGTATGGTCACCATGTTCCGTACGTCGGGATGCACTAGCATAGCCACATCTATTTTCTTGAATGTTCCCGCTTTCACCATATCTATCTTGCCACCGAACACTTCCTCTGCGGGAGTGCCCAGAACTACAATCGTGCCTCCTAGCTGGTCAACGATGGGCTTAGTGGCGACGCCTGCGCCGACTGCCGAGGTAGCTATTATATTATGCCCGCAGGCGTGCCCTATTTCGGGTAAGGCGTCATATTCAGCGAGCAGCGCAATTGTCGGGCTCCCTTGGCCATACGTCGCTCGAAAAGCCGTAGCTAGCCCGGCGATGCCTCGTTCCACATGAAACCCGCTATCTTCGAGATAGGCGGTAAGCCAGGCGGACGCTTTTTCCTCTTTGAAGGCCAACTCAGGGTTATCATGGATATTAAGGCTCAACTGGATAAGCTGGCGTTTCTGTGAATCGACAGCCTCTCTCACCTTCAGCTTAAGTTCTTCTACGTTCAAGGTTGCTTAATCACCGCCCCTGTCAATTTGAGCTTTCTGGTCAAAATGATAAAATAGGTTTTTTCTCTTCCTAATATTTGAACCTCTTGTGCATAGTCATTATACTTCGTGCTTGGTGCAGATTTCCAGGTATGAAACATGAAAACGGAACCTTTGACAGCTTTGATGAATGTAGCCTCCTTACTGAGAGAGCCCGTAGGTTCCACTCAAACTCAGGATATAAGTGGGACACTTGGCGGAGAAATCGAAGGTTTTATTCAGGGGAAGGCAAAGATGACTCGTACCAATCGGGGAGTCTTAGTTCAGTGTGAATTCGATGCTGAGGTAAAACTCATATGTAGCCGCTGCCTTAATGCATTTCTGTGCCCTATAAGTTTCACTGCGGAAGAGGAATTTCTCCGGCTAGCTGATGTGTCTGACGATTCGGCGTTTTCTTTGCCGGAAGAGTCGGAGGAGTTTACAATCGATGATAGAAATGTGCTTGACTTGGGCGAGTTGATACGGCAATATATCTTGTTGAATTTGCCCATGAAACCCTTATGTCGGCCCGATTGCCCGGGAATAACTTGACCTCGAAAGTTTTGCGATTATGGGGGGCCCAGCATGAACCTGATTTCCAGTTGACGGGTTGCCTGTGAGAATCGCAGGACTTTCGTGAGGTGAAATAAAGGAGGAAAACTCAAATGCCGCCACTACCTAAGAAGAAAACGTCTAAGGCGAGCCAGGGGAAGAGGCGTAGCCATCTTGGATTGACTCCGCCAGCTCTGGAGATATGCCCACATTGCCACAGCCCTAAGTTGCCACACCATGTTTGCCCTGTCTGTGGCTGGTACGATGGTAGGGAAGTAATCGAAATCAAGGCCGCCAAAAAATAGTTCGTATGGTCGACCGACCCAAGGTAGCTTATGTTTTTCCAGGACAGGCTTCCCAAAGCGTTGGCATGGGACTGGACCTGTACAACGCTTATCCTTCAGTTAGGGAAATCTTCGACGAAGCTGACGCTTCACTAGGCGTTCCGATCTCCCGTTTGTGCTTTGAAGGTCCGGAGGCGGAACTGACAAAGACACACAATGTCCAGCCAGCGTTGCTGGTAGCCAGCATTGCTTGTCTTAAAGCGCTTGAAAAGGCAGACATACCCGACTTGCCCTCCCCCACCTTTATGGCCGGACATAGTGTCGGTGAATATACCGCGCTGGTGGCAGCCGGTGCGCTGAACTTCACTGACGCAGTCTTACTTGTCAGAGAAAGGGGAAGATTGATGTATGAGGCCGGGCTCAAAAATCCCGGGAGCATGCTAGCTGTCATAGGAGTCGATGAGGAAACAGTCAAAGAAATATGCGTTCAAACTGAAACTGAAATCTCCAATATAAACTGCCCCGGCCAGATCGTGATTAGTGGTGCTGCTCAGGCTCTCACCGAAGCTAGCGAACTGGCCAAGGCGAAAGGTGCTCGTGCCGTTATCCCTCTGAAAGTTAGCGGGGCTTTTCATTCTGCCTTGATGGAGCCAGTCATAGACGAATTCAGGAGAATCATTTCTAGCTTTAGATTCTGTCCTCCCGCTACTCCCGTAGTATCTAATCTGACCATGCGGCCGTTAACCGACGTTGATTCTATAAAAGAGGAACTGGTGAAACAACTTCGCAATTGTATCCGATGGCAAGGGTCGGTGGAATATATGGTGCAAAGCGGAGTCACTACTTTCTACGAGATAGGTCCTGGTAGAGTGCTTACTGGCTTGATCAAGCGCATCAATTCTGAGCTCCGGACTTTTAATATATCTGGCGTTGATAATATAGCAGAGCTGGTGCACAGGGGGAAGCTAAACAACTAATGGCTGGCATCAGGCGACAGGCCAGGATTGCTGCTCTTCAGATACTGTATGAAGTTGATTCCTCTCAACACGAGGCGGAGAAAGCTTTAGCTCGCTTAAGGGCGGGAGGAACACTGGCGCAGGAGGCACTTAGCTTCAGTGTGGAGCTTGTGGAGGGGGTGCTAAAGCACAAATCTGAGATTGATGCCCTTATCGAAAGGCATGCGCCGGCCTTTCCTATCGAGCAGATGTCTGTGATTGATAGGAACATCCTGCGCTTGGCAATCTTTGAAGTCTCATTTAGTGATAAGGCCCCGCTCAAGGTAGCTATAAATGAAGCTATAGAGCTGGCCAAAGCTTTTGGCAGCCAGTCTTCAGCTCGATTAGTCAATGGGATACTGGGCTCAATAGCGGCTGCGGATTAGATAATGGCTGGTAACACCTGAAGCAATCTGGACAGATGACTTGGATGCTGGCTTTTTAGACTTAACCGGGCCATCACTGCTTTAGAGGAAGAGTTCTCGAGCCTGGTATGGAGGTAGAAGTAGCTGGCGAAGACGCAAACAAGATACGTACCGTGAAGGGCGCTGTTGCCTATCTTGCGAACATCGTGTAGTAAATCAAGGTGTGGTTCTGAACACCAAAATCGGTGTATGCCCGGCCTGCAGGATCTTAGCGGTAACGCTGCCAAACCCCGGGCCCTTAACGGCCGAGCGTCCGTATGCTGATATGGCAACGAGGCTAGCGCCGATTTCATCAGCCGTATTGATAATCTCCTGGGCGGTATCGCCCACCCTTACTTCCAACCTCACTTTACATCCCGACTGAATGAGAGGGGCGCTTGCTTGCTCTAGGTACTCTTTTGCTCTCCCCTTTAACGAATCCAGTTGTTCCTTTGGGTATGTAAAGTAGTTTAGTCCCCCAATAGTGTAAACGCGCTGCCCTGGTGCTACCACTTGGAGAAGTATGACCTCTGCCTCTAACTTCGCGGCGGCTTCCTCCAACCATCGCAGTAGCACTTCCCCAGCCACGGAGCCATCCAGCGGTACCAGAATTTTGCTTGGCAAGTTACATGTGGTCGACTCGGGCTGGACAGGTTCAGGTCTTATGAGCATTATGGGCCTTTTCATTTGCTGCAGCAGCCGGGCAGCTATACTGCCTATCGCCCAGCCCACAGGGCCGGAGCGGGTATGGGTTGTCCCTACGACAAGGCTGACGTCATTTTCTTCGCTGTAAGTGATGATTTTCTCAGCAGCTTTGCCAGTGACTATTACGGACTGGACCCTGGTTTTCCCCCTTTCTCCGTAACGTTTCTCTATGCGCTCCCTGGCAAGGTTGGCCGTGCGTTCGATATATAACCGGTACATATGTGAGAACTGAGATTCCTCAAAGCGGCAGACCCCCAGCAAAATTAACTGCGAATCAAGTGCCGCAGCTAATTCCTCGGCATAGGGCAGAGCTGCCTCAGCCAGTTTTGAGCCGTCTAAAGGAACAAGTATCCTGTCATACATCCCTTTCCTCCTATCAACCATATCTTATGACCAGTAATAGCCAAGAGGTAGCCACTACTATAATCATAGCAGGAAAGGCATATTTGCAGAATCTCCCCCAGCCAATGTGGTAGCCCTCCCTATCGGCGATAGCTGTTGCCACTACATTAGCTGAAGCTCCAATAGGTGTGGCATTACCTCCAACATCTGTCCCTAAGGCCAGAGTCCAAGCTAATGCTGGCAAGCTTAGCCCCGGCAGGCGTGAGAGCTCGCTAAGCACAGGGCACATAGCAGCGGCAAAAGGAACATTATCTACCACTGCAGAAGTAAGTGCAGATACCCAGAGGATAATGGTCATTGCTACCCAGAGATTTCCACCTGATACCTGTCCGATATACTGCGCCAGGACTTGCAGGACACCCGTCTCCTCCAGCCCCGCCACGCAGACAAATAAACCAATGAAGAAAAGCAATGTGCGCCAGTCTATGCTTTTGATGATGTGAATGGCTTCCTTCCGAGCACCGAGCAGGGTAATGGCAGCAGCAATCAAGCCTATTGAAGCTACAGATAAGCCGGTCTGGGCATGTGTCACCAGTAAGATTACTATAGCAATGAAGATGGCGCCGTTTATTCTGAACAGCTGAGGGTTAGTGATGGCTTCCTTAGGCTCTGGATATTTCTGAAGTGGGGTACTTGAGGCATCAGGAGAAAACGGTTTAGCAAGAGTTTTGCGGAAAAAAAGATAGAATAAGCCGAGGCCGATTAGTATCCCCACCCAGGCAACAGGGCCGGTATTAGTGATGAAATCAGTGAAAGTAAAGCCGTTATATGTGCCTATGATTATGTTAGGAGGGTCACCGGACATTGTGGCAGCGCCTCCGGTATTGGCAGCAAAAATCTCAGCGATTATTAGCGGAACGGGATCGAATTTAAGCAAACGGCCTAATTCAATAGTCACTACTGAAAGAAACAATAGTACGGTGATGCTATCGATGAACATTGAGAGGAAGCCAGCAAGTAGCGTAAAGCCAATTAGGATACGGGCAACGCTGTAATTCGCCAATTTTGCAGTGTACAGGCATAGCCAGCGAAAGAGCCCAGCTGCACCCATCCCACCCACCATAGTCATCATGCCGCCAATAAAGATGATACTTTGCCAGTTTACGCCCTGGGACTCTATTCTCTCATGCCCTAGTATCCAGAACTTTAGCTGCCCAAGTTGTTCCAAGTTTAAAACATGATAGGCTGTCGCAGGGCTGTGCAAAATACCGAAGAATATGACAATGACAACAAGAGCACCACCAACCAAAGCAGGGATAAAACGATGTACTTTGCCAACTAAGATGGCAATAAACATCCCGGCAAAGATTGCAATGGCAAGTATCTGAGCTAGTGTCATTTAGCTAGTCGGCAATTCTAGCACAATGCCAGCAAAGTAACCGATCATGAGCTGGCTGTCTCCATTAGTAGTCTGAATATATTCTGTTATCGGAACGGCCGAGTACTTGGTGTGAACTATTGAGATTACATTCGACAAGCCGCCGGGTCAGCAGGGGATTGAGCTCATACCTCAGGGCCGAGCCTGACTTGGCGGCATGATCTGTGGTAGTCAGGACTTCTTCTGAACAAGCTTGTATTTATAGAACCCGTCGTCGGTCACTTCCCGTGTTTCCTCAAGCAGTCCGTATTTCCTCAAGGCCATGACCCAGTGCATTGCTTCATGGGTCGGCAAATTTAACGCATTGGCAACCTCAGGAACAGTCTTTGGCTCCGTCCGAAAGGCATCAAGTACCACCCTTTTCATTCTTGTCTGTTGTTTGACGAGGTCAGTGAGCTCCGGCCTCACGGTGACCTTCTTCTTAAGTTCCATAAAGGTTTTACTAGACTCTGGCAACTTCTATCTCCTTCGCAAGTCCTTCTATCATTGCCCTTATCTGCGAATCTGTGTACCACTCGATGTCGATGGCATCTTCCGGGCACACAGGGACACAGGCTCCGCAACCTTTACATAGGGCTCTGTTAACTGTGGCGACCTCCCGACCCTCGAACTCCGTCTTTTCTATGGCGGAATAAGGACAGGCCTGCTCACAGAGTCCACACCACTTGCACCTTTCTGAATTAACGGCTGCTACTGAAGGCTCGAGCTCAGTATAACCCTTCAAAAGCAGAGCTGCCGATTTCGAGGCTGCAGCCAGGGAGGATACCACCGCTTCTGAGGAGTTTCTGGGGAACTGAGAGGCACCTGCTATAAATACTCCGTTTATGACTGTCTCGACTGGGCGAAGCTTGGGATGGATCTCATTGAAGAATCTATCGCGGCCTATCGGGATCTTAAGGATACTGGCGATGGCCTCTGTCTTGTTAGGGACCATAGCTGTTACGAGAACTACGAGGTCAACCTCTATATCTAGTTCTTGGCTCGCCGTCAGGAGGTCTTTTACCCTGACCCGTAAATTACCATCGGACTTCTCAACCTGGGGAGGTTCATCCTCGCTAAAGCGAACAAAAGTCGCTCCTTTCTTGGCAGCCTCTTCATATAGAAGCTCGTACTTACCATAGGTTCTAATATCCCTGTACAGGTGGAACTGGCTTATGGATGGGTCTACCTCAGAAGCCAAGATAGAGGTATGCAACGCCGCGTTGCAGCAATAGCGAGAGCAATAAACGTTGGCATTTTCCACATTGGGCTTCTGCCTTGCACCAACGCAGTAGATATAGGCAATGTTCTTTACCTCTTTGCCGTTGTAGGTGAGCTTCCCATCGGAAGCCTCAACCATCTGCTTGAATTCGGGGAGGGTGACAACCCCTTCAGTCCCATATCCATATTCTCCCTCCTTAGGCTTGTACATATCGAAACCACTTGCCACGATAATGGCACCGACATTCAAGCTAATCACATCCCCCTTGGCCTTTATCTTTACGTTGAAGTCTCCGACATACCCGGTTCTTTCTATAAGCGCTGCTTCCGTAAACAGGGTTATGTTTTTCCTCTTCATCACTTCTTCGAGTAGTTTCTTGATGATTTCCTCCCCACTTCTTTCCTGTGGGTATAGCCTTTTAAATTTCCTGACCCAACCTCCGGCCTCCGTTTCTTTTTCTATTAGAAAAGCATCCATACCGAGATCTGCCAAGAAAATTGCAGCTCGAAGTCCCGCTATGCCAGCCCCGATAATCAGCACGCTCCTTTTGGTGTTGATTATTATCGGCTCGAGGGACTTGCTGAATTTCGCCTTCTTTATCCCTGCAAGGACAAGCCTTATTCCTTTCTCAGTTGCTCCTTCGTGGTCATCCGTATGTGCCCACGAGTCTTGTTCCCTGAGGTTTACCTGAATATACTGGTAGGGGTTGAGCCCTGCTCTGGCCGCAACTCCTCTGAAAGTGTAAAGGTGTAGTTTTGGAGAGCATGAAGCAACCACTACGCCGTCCAGATTCTGTGCCTTTATATCGTCTATTATTTCTTGCTGGCCCGAATCTGAACAGGCAAACATCGTCGTCTTGGCGACAACAACCCCCTCTTCAGTACTTACTGCTTCTCTTACCTTTTCAACATCCACGTAATCGGATATATTACCCCCACAGTGGCATATGTAGACGCCTATTCTTCTTCCCTTCATTGGCTTCCTTTCTTTACTTTCTCTACATGCACTGCGGCATGACCTGCAGCTGCCGCTGCGTGAATGATTGTGTCGGGAATATCCATTGGACCAGAGCTGGTTCCAGCAACAAATACCCCGTCTATGCTTGTTTTACCAGGATGCATATCCTCGTCAATCTCTTTGATAAAATGGGAATCATCTAGAAGCAGTTTATCTTCTTTGAAAACCTGCGTTATCTCAGTATTCGGGACTAAGCCAACGGCAAGCACAACAAGGTCATGCTCTGCCTGTTTCTTTACGGCGCCGTTATCAATGTCCTCATAGTGAAGGATTAAATTCCCGTTTTCCTTCTCATCTATTTTCGCAATCCTTCCCTTCACCAGGCGTGTTCCCATTGCCTTTGTCTGCTGGTAAAACTCCTCGTACCCCTTACCGAAAGCTCTTATATCCATGTAGTAGAGTGTGATGTCAGCCAGGGGAAGAACTCCCATAAGGAGTTGCGCCTGCTTCAGGGAATACATGCAGCATACCCTGGAGCATATAGTATTCCCTACGGTACTGTCCCTTGAACCGGCACAGAGAACATAAGCTATGTTATCTGGGACCTTGCCGTCCGAGGGTCTCAGCACCGTGTTATAGGGCCTCGTGGGGGCAAGCAGCCTCTCCATCTGCATTGCGGTAATAACGTTCTTGTATTTCCCATAGCCATATACTGGCTTTCTTCCGGGGTCGAATAGCTCGAAGCCAGTAGAAATGATGACCGACCCAATAGTGAATTCAAACTCATGGGGCAGCTGGGTAAAATCGATGCAGCTAGCGGGGCAGGCCTTTTCACAGAGACCGCAGAGTATACAATTATCAATATCAATTACAGCTTTGGTGGGAATCGCAGTAGAGAAAGGAATATAGGCTGCCTTACGCACTGTCAGCCCGAAGTTGAATTCATCGGGGACCATAACGGGGCAGCTTTTCTCGCATTCTTGACACGCAGTGCACGCAGCTTCATTGATATACCGTGGTTTCTGCAGCAATCGCACTTTGAAAGAGCCATCCTCATTACGTGTAACCTCTTTGATGTCTGTGTATGTCAGCAGAGTGATATTTGGATGATGATAAGTTGCAGCCATCTTTGGGGTTGAAATACAGCTTGCACAATCAAGCGTTGGGAAGGTTTTGCTGAGGAGAACCATCTTCCCACCTATGCTCGGCCCCTTCTCGACAAGCAGTACTTTGTAGCCCATCTCGCCTAAGCTGAGGGAAGCTTCCTCCCCCGCGATTCCTGCTCCTATCACAAGGACGTCGTAATCCACTTTTTATTCTCCCTTCTTCACCGGGCCAAGCTTTCTCAAACTCTCGTAGAAGTCTCTCATGTGATTTGCAAAGGACTCCGCGCAAACAGAGCAGATGGCTGCCATTTTAATCCTCTGCGGCTTATAGCCTTGCTCTTGAACAAGTTTCTGGGCATCTGCAACTATCTTCGCAGTCCTATCCCCACAGTCGGGCAGATAAACACATTCCATCCCATCTGCAGCAATGAAAACTCCATCGAAGCCCTTCTCTATGGCATATAGTATCCAGCCGGGCTTAATGCCACTGGAACAGGGCGTGTTTATCACCATAACTGAAGGGGGATAGGGGGTCTGGGGGCTTCCGGCAAGGTCTATCCCGGGGTCTGAGATGTTATTCGTGGAAAAGACGAGGATCTTGGGGCGAAAATTCTCATCGCCAGTCACTTTAGCATCACTCATCTTAGTGCGTCTTTACGAAGATCCTCCAATAGCCTGCCTCCTCAACAGCTCCCAGATATTCATGGTTCATCTTCTTTGCCCATGCAGGGACGTCGCGACGAGTCCCTTCATCTGACGAAAGAACCTCCATTATCCCTCCAGAGGGAACTTCCCCAACCGACTTCTTTACTGCCAGCAGAGGACCCGGGCAGGACATGCCTCTGGCATCCACCACTTTGTTAGACTTGAGGTTTTTGAGCTCTTCTGAACTGAGTTCGGCCATTTTATCAAATCTCCCTTCGTCTTTATATGAATAAAGTCACTGCAGCATCTTTTGCTTTCAGTAACCATTCTCCTGCTCCGATTACGTCATCCACCATTTCCAGGTCTTCCTTTTTCGCATCCCAAACCGTACAAGCAGTTGAGCATGCGTATATCTTCACCGATCCTGAGTCTCTGGCTTGTTTGAGAATGTCAAACCACATGGGTAAATTGAGTTCCTTTATCCTCTTTACAACCTGTTCACCTTTCTCTTTGAATTCACTCAGATTCATGTTGTTTTTGATGACATCCTTCTTAAATGCATAGACGCCCCACATTTGCAGGAATATTTCTACCTCCATGTCCATGGCCACAGCGCCACCAGCGAGAATAGCCATCCCTATCAGCCTGTCAACGCTACCTGTCATGACCGTCATAGAAAGTTTGTCTGCCATTTTCTTAAACCTCCTTCACAAAAAACTTGAATTGATATAGAAATACAAGATTCAGACAACCTAAGAAGTGCCAAGATGGCCATTTCTGAAGCCAT
>CAZLAL010000210.1:0-6102 GCA_964557455.1 uncultured Dehalococcoidales bacterium | reverse complement strand
AGCGACGTATTCTTCGTCTTTGAGTTGACAACAATAGCTCTATTGGTGCACGACATACATGGGTCGATAGAGGCAAAGGTTATCGGAACGTCAGCGATTTGCCCACCTTTAAGCATAGTTGGTATTGACACAAGGTTGACATATGTAGGCGCCCTTATTTTCCAGGTGGATAGGGTCTCACGACCAGCTTCCAAGCGGACATAGTGTATGACCTCTCCCCTGGGCGCTTCGGCTCGCCCGACGCCCTCTCCCTCCACTTTACTCAGCATATTCAAAAGCTTTGCTGGCTTCGGCTCGAAGAGCAGAGAACCAGACGGCATCTCGTCCAGACATTGCTCTATTATCTCAATGGCCTGCTTGACCTCCAGTAACCTCACAATTATCCTGTCATATACATCGCCGATCACTGTTCCGGTCAATACGTCAGGGGTAATGGCTTTAATGTCTAAATCGGCATATCCTCCGTAGGGCTGGTCCTGCCTTACGTCCTTGGGAACACCGCTCGCCCTGGCAGTTGGCCCGACTGCAAGCAGTCTCAAGGCATCCTCGGTTTTCAGAATGCCTACATTCTTTGTCCGCATCTGTATTGTCTTGTCGCCCAGGAACAGGGTTTTTAACTGGCCGAAGACACCCTTGTAGTAGTCCAGGGATTGCCTAATTCTAGGGAATTGTTGTTCCGTAATGTCCCTTCTCACTCCTCCAATCTGCAGCATAGCTTTTGTGACCCTGTTTCCTGTCACATACTCTATGAGGTCCATTATTTCTTCCCTGATACGCCAGACAAGATAAAACACGCTATCAAAGCCAATCTCGTGGGCAGCAACACCTGCCCATAAGAGATGCGAATGGATTCGCTCCATCTCAGCGATGATGACCCTTATATACTCAGCACGCGCCGGTGGAGTGATTCCAGCAGCCTGTTCTACAGCCATAACATATGCGAACGGATGGCAGATATTGCAAATACCGCATACCCGCTCAGCCAGATATATGTTCTGAATGGCGTTATTTCTATTCATGCCGAGCCACTCAATGCCGCGGTGAACCTGTCCCACAACCACATCTACATCCACAATCTCCTCACCATCAACGCTAAGGTCAAGCCGGACCGGTTCCTTCAGGGCGGGATGAATCGGCCCGACAGGGATGGTATATTTGGTCTTACTCTCATCCACTGCCATATTTCTTTTGCCTCCCAGGCAGGACTCTGAGCATGCCCTGTGGTCCTGTTTCATCGGTCCTCCAGGGGTAGACACCTTGAGGAAAGTCGTCGGGCAGGAACAACCGCCTGCCATCCGGTATGCCGACTACTTCTACTCCCATCATCTCCTGCGTCTCGCGCTCGGTGAATATGGCGCCGGGAATGAGGTCGGTGACTGTCGGTATCCTCAGGTCACTCTTGGGCAGCTTCACGCGCAGCCCCACACTCAACTCCTCCAGGTGATGGCCGTAGTAAATCGTGAAGTGGTAGATGAGCTCTACCTCAGAGCCCAGGTCGCTCGAGGAAATAATGGCCAGATGTGGGTATTCCTGGAGGTGGCAAATATGCTTAACGGCGTCGCGAAAGGCGCTCCGTTTCACCTCGACCCAGAGGCTGCGGAACTTATTCTTCTTGACCGCTATGTCACGCTCAAAGATTTTGGCGGCAATAAAGCCATCTCCCAGAGATTTCTTGAAGCTGTCAACTATTCCTTCGGGTTTCAGTAGTTCCATCTATCGTATTCCCTGCTTCTCAGCCTGCTCGAGCTTTATCCATGCTTTGGCCACTCCCTCGATAATTGCCTCCGGCCTGGGCGGACAACCGGGAATATAAACATCCACAGGAATAATCTGATCTACTGGCCCCACTAAGTTGTAGGATTCATGAAATACGTCACCTTCTATGCCACAGTTGCCGACGACAATGACCACTTTGGGGTCGGGTACCTGCTCGTACACTCGCTTGACTCTCGAATCCATTTGCCTTGCCACCGGACCGGTCACCAGCAGTACATCCGCATGTCGGGGGGAGCCAACGAGGACTATGCCGAAACGTTCGACATCATACCTGGGCGTCAACGTGGCCAGGATCTCAATATCGCATCCATTGCATGACCCCGTATTAATATGGTAGGCCCACAGTGCCCTCTTGAACGACTTGAAACCCATGCTTTCTCCTCTTCACTCAGGTCAACGAGGCAACAAGCAGTATCACCGCAATCAAAGCTGCAATAGCTATGAGCCAGATAATGAAGTCGTTTACTATTCCCGTATGCCCTCTTACAGCAGGGTCGTAGTACTGCTTGAGCGCCCGGAAGAAGCCCCAGTATATGTTGTGGGACTTAACATGTATTTGGTCTGCGGCAGGTGGCTCTTCTCCTGACAGGAAAACCTCTGTTTGAGCAGTCCCTTCTTTATACTTTTTCTGCCCCCGGCTTCTGAACAGGAGAGTCACTGCTATCAGGATCACAAACGCAATGATGCAGATGACTGGATTCCAAAAAGGAAGACTTGTCATTGCTAACTCCCAATCACAGTCGGAGCTCCACCCCACATTTTAGCAAGAAAGCCAGCTGGCGACGACTCTAGCTCGGTAGCACGAGTAATATGAGGCCGACCAAGGCTATCGCTGTAGTAGCTCCCCAATAGCTGGTGGGAACCTGAGATATTTTCAACCTGGCTACAGCCACTCTGGTCAAGGTCACGGTAAACGTTGTCACCAAGAATAACTTCAACAAAAAGAATACGAAATCTATAAATGAGCCAAAGGGGCCCCCTATCCCGATAACGGGAGATAAGTCGTGAGGGAAGAACAGGGCAACAGTCAGAGTACCTACTGCCACCATCTTTGCGGCATCAGCCAGATAGAAAATGGCGAAATTACGTCCTGAATACTCAGCTGTCAGGCCTTCCGCAATTTCGGGACTTGCGTCTTCGACATCAAAAGGCACTGTGGCCAACTGACCCGGCGTAACGACGACTATGCAAGAAAGAAGCAATAGCATGCCGATCACACCGGCAGGGCCTACATCGCCCCACAGCGGGTGTGAAGAGATGAAAGCGAGGCTAAAAACGCTCTCGCCGGGGTAAAGCTGATTCAGCTTCCAGGCAATGGCAACAGCAACCATGGCCAGGGGGAACTCATAGGACATCATGGTCACCATTTTTCGCTGGGCTCCGACGGTCGCGAAAGGAGAAGAAGAGCTAAACCCTCCGGCCACCATAGCCAGTGCTGGAAGGATGAGTAGATACACAACCAGAATAAGATCTCCAGATGAGGAAAGCACAGGCGTGAAAGGCAGTCCGCCGAGAGGCAAATAGAGAAGCACAGTAATCACAGAAGCCAGAGATATAGTTGGCGCCGCGTTGTAAAGCCAAGTCAACGCTCTCTCGGGCTGAACCGAATCCTTAATCATGAATTTGCTGATGTCCAGAAACGGCTGTATTACTGGCGGGCCTATTCTGCTCTGCATATGGGCAGCGATTTTTCGGTCAAAACCTTTATATAATAGGCCACAGAAGATTCCAAAGGCAGCAAGACCTATCGTACCTACAACTGCTCCTAAGGCGCTCCCAGAGGCAATACCCATGTTATTTCGCCTCCTTCGGCAGGGGATTCTTGACCGCCCCGGCAGGACTGGGAGTAGAAAGAAATACGTTCTTCGTCATCTTAAGACACTTTCTCGGACAGATGTCCTGGCAAAGGGCACAAAAACAGCACTTGCCGAGATCTATACGAGGATAAGTCTTGGGATATTTCTCCTTGTATTCTTCCGCTAACTCTACCATTTCTATGGCCCTATTGGGGCATATCTCAGCACAAAGATTGCAGCTTATGCATCTGTCTATATCAAGCTCATGTTCTCCACGATACCCCTCCGGAATTTCGATAGCCTCGTAGGGGAACTTGACAGTCATGGGCTTCGAACATAGCGCCTTAGACAGTACTTCTATCGTATTCAGTATACCCATAGTACGTCACCTATCCATATCGGCAGGACAAATATTCAAGCTCCAATAGATAGCCGGGATATCCGCTATTTGAACCCCCTTCAGCAAGTGTTCGAGAACAGGAATCATATGCAGGAAATCCGGGCCCCTGATCTTAACTCTGTAGGGCTCTTTACCCCCGACACTGCGCATATAAACACACCCTTCCCCTCTGGCAATTTCATTGCGCACATACACCTCGCCTTCAGGAACTTTGACACGGGACGGAGGCGTTATTTTTGCCGGCTCCCTGACTTTCCCCTCGGGTATTCTCTCCAGAACCTGTTTTATAATTTTTATGGATTCCTCCATTTCCATCACCAAGATCAAGTAACGAGCATAAGCGTCCCCTTCTTCCCTGACTGGTATTTCAAAATCCAGCTGGTCGTATATCTCATAGGGATCGTCCTTTCGTACATCCGTCTTCACTC
The DNA here is from genome assembly GCA_964557455.1 of uncultured Dehalococcoidales bacterium. GTDB lineage: Bacteria > Chloroflexota > Dehalococcoidia > GIF9 > AB-539-J10 > RBG-13-51-36. The sequence goes on along the minus strand of CAZLAL010000210.1, from coordinate 1,702 downwards.
CACACGCTCGTAACACCGGCCCTGTCGCCCCTAGCCTGATCGCGTCTTCCGTCTTCAGAATACCTACACCTTTCGTTCTCTTAGAAAAAGCTATATTGTCAAAGTCCTGCATTTTATGCATCATCTCTTCTGTTTGATGCAGGACTCTCCTTATCTTGCCTTCAGACCCGTCAGGCAGGTCTCTCCTCACTCCCCCGGGGCATATGTAACCCGCCGGGTAGACCCTTCCCCCTGTTATCAGTTCAAAAAGGTCCAGTATGTAGTCCCTGTAGCCAAAGGCAATCTTGAATCCGGTATCAAAACCGAGGCCAAGGCTCATCGCGCCATACCAGATGAGGTGGGACTGCAACCTCGACAGCTCTGCCATCAACACTCTTATATACCTGGCTCGTTCAGGCACCTCAACACCTGTCAACTCGTCGACCGCCTCAGCATGAACCAGATTCCAGTTCAGTGCCTCCAACACACAAATTCTGTCCGACAACACCGCATTCTGCATTGGGATTCTATACTCCATCAGCTTTTCAAACCCTCGATGCAGATAGCCCGGGTCAGCACGAGCAGACCTTACGATTTCTCCCTCCAGCCTTAGCTTCACGCCGAAATTCCCGGAGCCGGAATGGGCTGGCCCAAAGTAGAAGTTATAATCCGTGTCCTCTGGGATAATTGGCTCTATGTGCTCAATCGTAATAAGCTCTTTCTCGTTCATTTGACTTGTCATAATGCTGCTGTCTGGCGTATTCTCGCCAGTCAAAATCCTTCCTGAACGGAGGCGGCCCCTCCCATTCCTCTAAGAAAAGCGGCGTCAAATCCTCGTTGCCTTCAAATTTGACCCCGAAAAGCTCGTGTAACTCCCTTTCATGTATCTGGGCGTTCTCTCCCCACACAGAGATGACGGAATCAACAGAGGGATTAGCCGCCCTATCCAATTTTGTCTTTACCGTCAGGAGAATCCTTTGTGAGTATGACCAGAGATGATAAGTAAGCTCAAAAGCCCCTTCTTGCGGCCAATCGGTCACAGAAATTGCCGAAAGATGCTCAAACCCCAACCCTTTGACGAAGCTGCACAGTGCAACCAAGCTAGCTTTATCAATCGTCACCCAGATTCTGCGCTCCCTCTGCACACTGCCCGTAATTTTGAATTTTGCGCTTATGTCCTCTATGACTTTGTTCTCGTTACGCAACATTTCGCTCATTTTCCTGGTTACTTATCCGCTGTGCGCCTTCGCAAACTTCCTCCCGTGTGGAGGAACAGCCCCCACATGATGGAATATCTTCATACAAGCCTCAAATACTGCCTCCGGCCTGGGAGGACACCCAGGAATATAGATATTGACAGGTATATAGTCCTCCAATCTCTTGATGGTGTTATATGAGTCCCAGTACATACCGCCGCTCATAGTACACGCGCCCATAGCGATTACTGCCTTCGGGTCGGGCATTTGCTCGTATATCACCTGAGCTCTCTTGATAGACTTCAGGGTCTGGTAGCCAGCGATAAACAGAACGTCAGCGTGTCTGGGCGTTCCAGTGATCACCATGCCAAACCTCTCCATGTCCCACCGCGAGCCGACAACCGGGATCAGTTCTGTGAATCCGCATGAGTTAAACCAGTTGAATATCCAGATAGCGTTTATCAGTCGCTTCATCTTTACCGCTTGTTCAACCACTTATGCGCCTCCTGCAGCGGACAGTATGATGA
>CAZLAL010000209.1:0-4229 GCA_964557455.1 uncultured Dehalococcoidales bacterium | reverse complement strand
GTTACTTCGGACAGGCAAATCAAGACGCGCCAGCGATTTGCACATGGTAGCCGGCAGCCCGGCGTCCTTCCGCATCGATGGTTCCCTCCAGCCAGCAGACGGCCTGGTTCCCCTGACCCCCGAGGATATAAACGAGGCTTTCCTGCAGCTGACCACGCCTGAGGAGCGGGAGACCTTTCACCGCCAGTTGGAGCTTGACTTCGGCTATACATTGCCTGATGTCGGCCGCCTGCGATGTAACGCCGCCCAGGAGCGCGGGTCCCTGAGCCTGGCTGTACGGCTGCTGCCGCCAAAAATACCCACCTTAGATGAACTGGAGCTGCCGCAAATCTGTAAGGATCTTGCTGTGAAGCCCCGGGGGCTGGTAATAATCACCGGGCCTACCGGCAGCGGTAAGAGTACCACCCTGGCAGCTATGATTCAGCATTTGAATGCTACTGAAACTCGCAGTGTAGTTACCATTGAAGACCCGGTGGAATATGTTTACCCCAGCATCAAGTGCTCTGTAACCCAGCGTCAGCTGGGCACGGATACCCTATCGTTTGCCAATGCTCTAAAACACATCTTAAGACAGGACCCGGATGTAATTCTGGTCGGCGAGATGAGAGACCCGGATACTGCTGATGCGGTTCTCACCGTAGCTGAGACCGGGCACTTCATATTAACTACGGGCCATGCCCCCAGCGCTACTCAGGCAATGGAGAGAATAATAGACCTCTTCCCGCCTCACCAGCGACACCTGGCGCAGACACGGCTGGCTTCTCTACTGGTTGCTGCGTTGTGTCAGGTGCTTGTGCCCCGGGCCGACGGCTCAGGGAGGGTTGCGGCCGTAGAGATTATGCTCGGCAATCCGGCAGCGAAGAGCCTCATCCGTGAAGGCAAACTCTACCAGTTGCCCAACGTCATCCGCACCAACCGGGACATAGGTATGATTTCGCTTGACGAAGCGCTGGTCAACCTCTATCTTAAGGGCACCATCAGCGGCAAGAGCCTGCTTGATTTCTGCAACGACCGCGGAGAGGTCGAGAAGCTCATCGGCAAGGTCAGGTTATAGCCACGAGCATATATCCACTGCAACTACACATTACAGAATCCGAATCCCCAAATGCCAAAACCCTTCGCCTAGCTCCTGTCATTTTGAGCGAAGCGAAGAATCTCCCAACAGATCCTCCCCCTTAAGATAAGGGGGATTCAAGGGGGTTACGTTCATAACTCCCCTATCCCCTCTTACCTTAAGAGGGGTAATCTTGTCCGAGTCTGCCTATCTCTCGACTTCAGTCACGAGGGTCTCAGAATGGTAAGGCCCCGACAATCTAGGCAACTCAGATGGTGAACGTCAACGTCATCCTATTTTGAGCTTTGTAATTTGATATTGTCTGAGACCAGGGATTTCGGACCTGGGCTTCACGATTTTCCCTGCTGAGATTGCTTAGCTGGCCCGCTAAATCGGGGCTCCCCGCAATGACAAAATGACCATTGACCAGTGACTGCTTCCGTACACAAAACTCTACCGGTGGGGTCGGTTGGAGCAACCCAGCCGGTAAGTTATTCCGGACTATCTATCCTACTGTTTCCTTCTATGGTGATGTGTCTCTCGCCCAGCAGCCGTGATGCCCAGTTGGGGAACTGTCAGCTGCACACTCCCCTTCGCCAAATACAATTAGCGGGCTCCACCCGGTATTATTCGCTGATACTAACCATCCATAGCCATCAATATTATAGTCGGCCTGAAGAGTTCCTGAGATGTAGTGAGGCACCAGCTGGCTTGAAGTGTCGGGCCAGACACCATGTTCACCGAAGTAAGCCAGCGCTGCCGTTTTCACCTGCTCTGCCTCGGAGTTGGCTGCCGATAGTTCCCCGGTAATCATAAAACCGGAGATGTTGGGGATGACCACGGCCGCTATGATGCCCAAAATCGCCACCACGATAAGCAACTCGATCAGTGTGAAGCCTTTCTGTCCGCCGTGCATACCTTAATAATCCCTCCGATAATTTATCTTATCTAATCAAAGTATAGCTTAGCCATTATTCCTGTCAATTACCCGTTGGTAATAGGAGCATAGTACCTGTGCCATCATCTTGAGATATCGCTGGGGTCCTTAGCCTGTTGGGCGGGTGACTCTCCACGAGATTGCTTCGGCGCTATCGCGCCTCGCAATGACAAGGGGAAGAGATGTGATTCTAAGCCTTTTTTCGTTATCATTCTGGTGAGCCCCAGCCCTGAGCATAGCGAAGGGAAGCGAAGAATCTCCCACTGAATCTCCCCCTTAAGGTAAGGGGGATTCAAGGGGGTTATCTCCATCATTTTCATAACTCCCCTGACCCCTCTTAGCTTAAGAGGGGTAATCTTGTCCGTGTCTGCCTATCTCTCGACTTCACGAGCAGTGTCGGAATGGTAAAGCCCCGACAATTCAGGGCAACTCAGATGGTCAATGTCAACGCGGTGCTGTTTTGAGCTCTGTAATTTGATATTGTTTGAGGTTTAAGATCTCCTGCCTCGGATTCAGGATTTGCATCCTGAGATTGCTTCCCCGCCCCGATAAATCGGGACTCCTCGCAACGACAAAATGATCCTCGACTACTGACTGGTACACAAAACGCTACCGGCGGAGTCGCTTTGAGCAGCTCCGCCGGTAAGGTTATTGCAGATTGCCTGTCTGGACTCTCCCTTACGGCTTTCTCTTCCACTGACCGTGATACCCCGCCGCACCTGTCTGATAGTCAGTAAATTCAATTAGGTCGCTCCACGTTTGATTGGACGCTCCTACCAACCATCCGAAGTCATCAATTTCATAGTCGGCCTTAAGAGTTCCTGAGATGTAGGTGGGCAGCAGCTGGCTTGAACTGTCGGGCCACTCACCATTTTCGCCGAAGTACCCCAGAGCCCCTGTTTTCACCTGCTCCGCCTCGGAGTTAGCTGCCGATAGTTCCCCGGTAATCATAAAACCGGAGATGTTGGGGATGACCACGGCGGCGATAATGCCCAGGATGGCCACCACGATTAGCAGTTCGATAAGGGTGAAACCCTTTTCTCCACGATGCATCATTTTCATTCTTTCTTCCTTTTTTACCTCCTTAAATTTTTTGGAGCTTAGCTCCAGTCGTCTGGTTTAAATATGTCACTCTTTGCCCTTCTATCACCCCCTTTTGTTCCTTTAGTTTTTTGATGATTCATTCTGCTATTGTGAGTCCTGACACTGCGGGCAAGGAATCTCTCGACCTCTAGCAATTCACAATAAATCTATTATAGCTGCCTGTACGTAGCCGTCAATCACCCATCAGTAATAGGAAAATCGTATTGCCCGGCTATCTGGATACGTCACTGTGAGTCCTTCACCAGATGAAGGACCTGGCAGGATGAGTGCCTAAATACAAATGCCCCAATGCCAAGAGCCGTCGCCTAGCTCCTGTCATTCTGAGCGAAGTGAAGAATCTCCCAACAAGTCTCCCCCTTAAGATAAGGGGGACTAAGGGGGTTATCTCCATTATTTTCATAACTCCCCTGACCCCCCTTACCTTAAGAGGGGCATGCTATGGAAATCCAGATATGGAAGCCCAAATGCCAAAAGAATCCAGATTCCTAAATGCGAAAGGGCTTCGCCCACCTCGTGTCATTCCGGTGAGCCGAAGCCTTGAGCATAGCGAAGTGGAAGCAAAGAACCTTGGATTTAACTCTCCCCCTTAAGATAAGGGGGATTCAAGGGAGTTATGCTCGCCCCCGAGACTGCCAGAGCCTGTTCCGAGCGCAGGTGAGGAATCTCGCCCCTGACAGTAACAGAAGGAGCTTGTGATTTTCTGCCTTCGTCAGGACATGCCCAGATAGATTCTGAATGTCACACCCGAGTCCGTTTGCGATGAATCACCCGCCGCTTCTTCATTGTTTGTGGCTCTTTGCCCCGACGGGTCGGGGTAAACGATCTCGCCTCTCTTCAGGGCAGACTCCTTGCGGGACTCTTCCGTTTCGGGTGACATTCCTTCGTTTCCCTGGCCGGAGACCTGCGATGACGGTGCTGCCTCCTCCGCAATCACGAGGGCTCGTGTCATCTCCTGCAAGGCCCGGTAATCCTTGACCGGAGTCGCCAGTTGTTCTTCGTCGTCGGAGGAATCATTTGTGTTTCTCATAGTACTTATGGCCCATTACCTTTCTAATGTTATTAGTCGCAGAAAAGCGCAAAATCCCTCACTCCGATAGTACTTTCAGGGGAAGACAAAGGGCAAACAAAAGCTCA
>CAZLAL010000208.1:0-5133 GCA_964557455.1 uncultured Dehalococcoidales bacterium | reverse complement strand
CAACGACGAGAAGAGTAAAACCGCCGCAATGACGGCCAGCACAGTGAAATGGGAAAGATCAGAAGCGTAAAAGCCAGAGAGATCCTTGATTCGCGGGGCAATCCCACCGTAGAGGTGGAAGTCATGCTATCTGATGGCAGCCTCGGCCTGGCCGCTGTCCCTTCTGGAGCCAGCACCGGAAAGTATGAAGCCGTAGAGCTTAGGGATGGTGATAAGCGTAGGTATCAAGGGCTCGGCGTCCTAAAGGCCGTAGAAAATGTCAACACTGAGATTGCCGCAGCCTTAGTGGGCATGTCTAGCCTGGAGCAGGCAACTATTGACCAGCAGCTAATTCAACTGGACGGCACTGCCAACAAAGGCCGGCTGGGAGCCAATGCTACTTTGGGGACATCTCTTGCCGTAGCCAAGGCTGCAGCCAGTTTCCACGGTATTCCGTTGTATCGGTACCTGGGAGGCGCAAGAGCCGAACAATTACCTGCCCCTATGTTAAATGTGCTGAACGGCGGTAAGCATGCCTCGGACTCCGTAGATTTTCAGGAGTTTATGATAGTGCCGCTGGGGGCTCCCAATTTCCGCAAAGCTATGCAAATGAGCAGCGAAGTATACCATTCCCTGGGCGATGTGCTGAAAGGCAAGAGATTAGGCACCAATGTCGGAGACGAAGGTGGTTTTGCTCCGCGACTCCCCGCTAATAGGGATGCTCTGGACTTACTACTAACAGCTATCGACATGGCTGGCTATAAGGCCGGCCAGGACTTGTCTATCGCGCTGGATCCGGCCGCCAGCACTTTCTACCGGGACGCGAAATATGTCTTGTCCCGAGAGGGTGTTGCCCTTGGTCCCATAGAGATGATCGATTATTATGTTAAAGTAGTCTCCGATTACCCTGTTGTCAGCATTGAGGACGGATTGGCCGAAGATGATTGGGCGAGCTGGTATTCGCTCACTGCTCAGCTAGGAAAGAACGCCCAGATTGTTGGCGATGACCTGTATGCTACTAACATAAAGCGCCTGGAAAAAGGCATCGCCGAGAAAGCCTCCAATTCAATCCTCATTAAACCGAATCAAATAGGCACACTCAGCGAGACCCTAGCCGTCATCAACAGAGCTCAACAGGCAGGCTGGACAACCATCATCAGCCACAGGTCTGGTGAGACCGAAGATACTTACATCGCTGACTTAGCCGTAGCCAGCAATTCCGAATTCATCAAATCGGGAGCACCTTGCCGTAGTGAGAGACTGGCTAAGTACAATCGTCTGCTCAGGATAGAGGAGGAATTAGCAGAGGCTGCGCGTTACTCGAGCAAAAGTGTATTATATCGTTAAAAGAAAATGAAATGATGCGAGTGTTAGACGGCGTTTACCAGATAAAAAGCCCAGCCCCCGCAGGTTCACCATGGTCTACCAATGTTTATGTGATCGAAGGCCGTAATGGCCATATACTAGTTGACAGCGGCTGGGACAGCCAGGAAGCTCTATGGGCCCTGCAGGAAGGGGTAAAAGGGGCCAATCTCAAGCTGCGAGACATCAAACAAGTGGTCGTTACTCATATACACCCCGACCACTATGGATTATCAACCAAGGTAAAACAGGTCTGCGGCGCCCGGCTAGCCATGCACCGCCTCGAGGCAGAATTCATCTCCCCCAGGTATGAGGATTTCGTCGAGCTGATCGAAAAGACTGGGAAGCTACTGCAGCAGAACGGTGTTCCTGAGAACGAATTACCTCAATTGAAGGAGGCCTCGTTGTGGATGAAGAAATACGTCACCGCCGATGCACCTGAAGTTCTGCTGGAAGACGGCGACACCGTGTCTAACGACTCTTTCGAATTTGAGGTGGTGTGGACGCCGGGGCATTCGCCGGGGCATATTTGTCTTTATGAACGGGCTAAGAGATTCATTCTCACCGGCGATCACGTGCTGTACGACACCACTCCTCACGTTGGCTTCAATCCTCAGTCTGGCGATAATCCCCTGGGTGACTATCTTTCTTCCCTTAGGAAATTGGAGGACCTCAGAGTCCATTTCGTCCTTCCCGGACACGGGCCCGTGTTCAATGCCCTGGGGCTGAGAATAGACAAGATACTCGAGCACCACGAACAAAGGAAGAGAGCTATCATGAAGTCGCTGCGCGATGGCCTCAAGACTGCCTACCAGATAGCTGAGCAAATTCCCTGGACGAGCAGTGCTGGCGATACTGCTTTCCAGAATTTACCGGTCTGGGACAAACGAATGGCTGTTACCGAAACCCTGGCTCATCTCAAGCTTTTGACGGAGGAAGACAGGGTGAGCAATGTTGATATGGATGGCGCTTCCTTATACATAGCCAAAGACTAGCAAGAAGGAGGAGAAAATGGCGACAAAAGTAGGAATCAATGGCTTTGGGAGAATCGGCAGGTTAGCTTTGAAAGCAACTATTCAGCGCTGTCGCAATAAGGCGGAGGTGGTGGCAATCAATGACCTTACTGATGCCAAAACCAATGCCCATTTGTTTAAGTATGACAGCAACTACGGCATCTATCCCGGCCAGGTCGAGGCCAAAGACAATGCTATCGTAGTGGACGGCCGCGAAATAAGGGTCCTAGCTGAACGTGACCCAGCTAAGATTCCGTGGCGAGACTACGGCGTGGACATTGTGATTGAATCTACCGGGCTTTTCACCCAGGCGAGCAAGGCTGCCGCCCATGTTCAGGGCGGGGCCAAAAAGGTCATCATCTCAGCGCCAGCTAAAGAAGAGGATATATCTATCGTCCTTGGCGTGAACGAGGAGAAATATGACCCGGCCAGGCATCGTATTATATCCAATGGCTCCTGTACCACTAACTGCATTGCTCCGGTAGTCAAAGTCCTTCACCAGAACTTCGGTGTCGTTCACGGCTTCATGACCACTGTCCACTCTTATACCAACGACCAGAAGATACTGGATATGTTTCACAGCGACCTGCGTCGAGCCAGGTCTGCCGGCACCAATATCATCGCAACTACTACCGGTGCCGCTAAGGTCGTAGGTATAGTCATTCCAGAACTTCAAGGAAAATTACATGGCATTGCGCTCAGGGTACCCACTGCGGTGGTATCCGTTGTTGATTTCGTTGCCGATTTGAAGAAGAAGGCCACTGCCCAAGAGGTCAACGATGCCTTCCGCAAGGCAGCTGATGGAGAGCTTAAAGGAATTCTCGAATACTGTAGCGAGCCACTGGTCAGCTCGGATTTCAAAGGCAACTCAGCCAGTGCTATCTTCGATGCCCTCAGCACGATGGTCATTGATGATAACTTGATAAAGGTGTTAGCCTGGTATGACAACGAATGGGGCTATAGCTGCCGTCTCGCGGACCTTGTCAACTACCTCGTGGAAAGAGGATTGTGATTCCCATTTAGGCTCTGCCACAGAAAGATTAATGAAGAAGGGCACGGACAATGCATGTCAGTGTGTGCGAGATTGAGCTTCGGCTCCCTGAGAACCACTCTCTCAAAGGCAAGAGGCAGGTAATTCAGTCCATGATTTCACGCCTGCAAAATAAGTTCAAGGTTTCCGTAGCGGAAGTTGACAGCCAGGATCTATGGCAGATAGCCACTCTGGGGGTAGCCTGTGTTAGCAACCACCGAAGACATGCCGATGAAGTTCTGGCTAACGTCGTGAAGTTCGTCGTTCATAACTATCCCGACGTGGAGTTGCTGAATTCGAGAATAGAAAGCTTTCCCTGATTCAGCCACGAAGATGTTGTAATCTTAGCGGGAACACGATTAGGCTCGCATTCAATTTCGCTACTGTCAATAGTGAGCCACAGCTCTTCTTAGGCCGAACATAAATGGACGCTTCTGCTTTTCTTCACCACCTCATCAGCATGACTGATTACCGCCAGCAAGTCGTCCATATTGAACGCATTCCTCACCAGGGTGCTATCCGGGGCGAACTGGATACTCCACTCCATCCCAACCTTCAAGCATGTCTGAAATCCCTGGGCATATCTGCGCTCTACAGTCACCAAGCCAAAGCGTTAAACGCCATCCTGGCCGGGAGAAATGTGATGATAGCTACGCCCAGTGCCAGCGGGAAAACGCTATGCTATCAGCTAGCTACGCTCGACGCGCTGTTGCAGGATAAGAATAGCCGCGCCCTCTATCTCTTCCCCACCAAAGCTCTTGCCCAAGACCAACTACGTAGCTTGCGGGAAATCCTGGGCGAAACGAAGGACCTGGCACAACTTCTGCCCTCAGGAGCCATGGCCACCTTTGACGGTGACACACCGCAGCACGAGAGAGCAAACATAAGGAGACAGGCGAAGATAGTCCTCACCAATCCCGACATGCTGCATCTCGGCATCCTCCCCAACCACCAATCGTGGTCCAGATTCTTCCGTAATCTTAAATATGTGGTAACAGACGAAACTCATATTTATCGCGGTGTTTTCGGTTCTCATGTTGCCAACGTGCTGCGCAGATTGCGCCGAATCTGCGCTTTCTATGGTTCTAAGCCCCAGTTCATCTGCTCTTCAGCCACAATCGCCAATCCTCAACAGCATGCGCAAGACATCGTCGGCTTGCCTTTCGAAGCTATTGTAGAAGACGGCTCTCCCCATGGCGACAAATATTTCACCTTCTGGAATCCGCCCGTCATTGATGAGGCCAGGGCTCGCCGACGCAGTCCCAACAGCGAAGCGGCTTTCCTTCTCGGAGAACTCGTTAACAAAGAGATCCGCAGTCTCGTATTTGCCAGCACGCGCAAGCTTACCGAACTCATTTACATTTACGCACAGGAGCAACTAACAGGCTCCTACCGCGACAAAATCAGCCCCTACCGGGCAGGTTACCTTCCCGAAGACAGACGCCGCATTGAGCACCAATTCTTCGCGGGCGAGTTTCTCGGTTTGGTCGCGACTACAGCGCTCGAGCTGGGAATAAATATCGGTGACCTGGACGCAACCGTGCTTACAGGCTACCCGGGAAGCATCGCCAGCGCATGGCAGCAAGCCGGACGCAGCGGACGAAGCACCCACAGCTCCCTGAGTTTCCTCATCGGACAGGAAAATCCCCTTGACCAATACCTGATGCGCAATCCCGATTTCTTCTTCAGCAAGAACTTTGATAATGCCATAATAAACCCCGCTAATCCTTATGTTCTCAAGCCTCACCT
>CAZLAL010000207.1:0-3946 GCA_964557455.1 uncultured Dehalococcoidales bacterium | reverse complement strand
TTGATGGGGACGAGGAAAGACTATGCGCTGTTTCCCAGGGCACAATCGCCCGGATAAGCCAGTCTTCAAACAGTCAAGACTAGTCAACTGCAGCCCCCGACCCTGTCTGGCGTGAACCAAACTTGCACCTTGCCGATGACTCTTCACTGACCCAATTGAAAACGGCTCTCCTATACGATATAATGACCACTCTGAAATAGGAGACCATACTTGCTCAAAGACCATAACTGCGGCGAACTGAGGCGAACACACGTCGGACAACAGGTAACCTTAGCTGGCTGGGTACATCGGCGCCGTGACCATGGAGGGAAGGTATTCATTGACCTGCGTGACCGGGAAGGCATAGTTCAGGTTGTATTCAATCCTCAGGTATCGCGTGAGGCATGCGAAGTCGCCAGCTCGTTACGCGGTGAGTACGTAATTCAGGTCACTGGAGAAGTGGCGCTGCGCCCCGAGGGAACCGAGAATCGCAAGCTGGCTACTGGAGACATTGAGCTCATAGCCAGAAAGGCTGCCGTGCTTAATGCCGCAAAGACGCCCCCCTTCTATATAAACGAGGATGCGGAAGTGGAAGAGACATTGTGTCTCAAAAACCGCTATCTGTACCTGAGAAGACCGAGGATGAAGGACAACCTGATCCTGCGTCACAAGATGATAAAGTTCATTCGCGATTTTCTCGACGCCAGGCGATTTGTGGAAATCGAGACTCCTATCCTGATTAAGAGCACGCCGGAGGGAGCCAGGGACTACCTTGTGCCCAGCCGCATCAATCCCGGCAAGTTCTATGCGCTGCCTCAGTCTCCTCAGCAGCTCAAGCAGATCCTGATGATTGCTGGTTTTGACAGGTACTTCCAGATAGCTCGCTGCTTTCGCGACGAAGACCTTCGTGCGGACCGGCAGCCTGAGTTTACCCAGCTTGACCTGGAGATGAGCTTCGTGGAGATGCCGGACATATTGCAGCTGATGGAGGAGCTGTTTACTTCGCTGGTGGAGACTATCAAGCCTGACATGCGGCTAGTGAAGCCATTCCCTCGTCTTTCCTATGAGAAAGCAATGGAAAGATATGGGACGGATAAGCCCGATATCAGGTTCGGCATGGAGCTAAAGGACATATCTGACATTGCCGGGAATACGGAATTTCAAGTTTTCCGTTCGGCCCTGGACGACAATGGCAAGGTGAAGGGCATCTGTGTCCCCGGTTGTGGTCGTTATACCCGCCATCAACTTGAGGAATTGACGAATCTGGCGAAGAGCTGTGGCGCCCAGGGGTTGATGACCATGGCATTTGTGGGAGAAGCTATAACTGCGGAGAATGTGAAATCGGCGGCTGCCAGGTATTTGACCCCTCAGCAGTTGGCGGAGATAGCCGGTAGATTTGCTGCAAAGCCCGGCGACCTGCTGCTTATTGTGGCCGATAAAGCGGCGACAGCCAATAAGACGCTTGACGAGTTGCGGCGTTATATGGCTCACAGGCTGGACCTGGCCGACCCCAACCTGCTGGCGTTTGCCTTCATACTCGATTTTCCCTTTCTGGAATGGAATGAAGGTGAGAGTCGTTGGGAACCGATGCACCATCCGTTCACTGCTCCTCGATGGCAGGAGGCGGCACTTCTTGATAGCGAACCGGCCAAAGTCTATGGTCAACATTATGATTTGGTGTGCAATGGCTGTGAGCTTGGCAGCGGCAGTATCAGAATTCACAATCGTCAGTTCCAGGAAAGAGTATTTAGCCTTCTTGGCTACAGCAAAGAAGAGATGGAAAGCCGGTTTGGAGGTTTTCTGGAGGCGCTGGAATATGGAGCACCGCCGCATGGAGGCATTGCCATAGGGCTGGACCGTCTGGCGATGCTTATTGCTCGAGAGCAGAGCATCAGGGAGGTTATAGCTTTCCCTAAGAATCAGAATGCCGTCGACGTTATGTTCGACAGTCCCTCCTATGTCGATAAGCACCAGCTTGACGAACTGAATCTTAAGCTGAAGCACGATGTTGTTCATCGGCCGTGAGGAATAATGAGAGATGAAAGTATCCACAGAGAAGTTAGCTAATTGTCAGGTAGCCCTTAATATCGAGGCTGAGGCCAGTGAGATGGATAAGTCACTGGACGAGGCTTACCGTTACCTGGTGAACAAGGTGTCAATACCTGGCTTCCGCAAAGGGAAGGCGCCGCGGGGTGTCCTGGTGCAGCACATAGGAAAAGAGGGGCTGGTGGATGAGGCGTTGGAGCGTCTCATACCAGCGCTGTACAAACAGGCCATTGAATCTGAAAAACTGGAGCCCATCGCTGCACCACAAATCGAGGTTGTGCAGAGGGAGCCTGTGATTTTCAAAGCAATAGTGCCTCTTAAGCCGGAAGTTGAGCTGGGCGATTACCACAGCTTGAAATTGGAGCGCGGTCCGGCAATAGAAATCGCTGACAAGGAGCTCAGCGACGCCATGGACGAGATTCGAGAAAGACAGGGGGCCTGGGTGCCTGTAGACCGCCCTGTTGAGCTAAGCGACCTGGTTACCATGGATATCCAGGCGGATGTAGATGGGAAACCGTGGTTGGATCACAAGGGCGTGGTATATGAGGTGCGTGAGGATTCACGTACACCTGTGACTGGATTTGCCTCTCGTGTGCCGGCCGCTGAGAAGGGCAAGCAGATTAGTTTCAGCCTGACTATTCCTGATGACTATCCCCTCAAAGAAATGCGTGGCAAGGAAGGCGCTTTCCGGGTTACTGTCAGCGAAATCAAACAGAAGCAGTTGCCTGAGCTTAACGACGAATTGGCCACGAGCGCCGGCTATGCCAATCTCGAGGACATGAGGAAGAAAATAGTTGATGACTTGACAGCCAAAGCTGAGGCGAGAAGAGAGATGGAATTGAAACAGAAGGCGCTGGACGCCCTGGTGGGAATGAGCAAGGTGGACTATGCGCCCGTTGTCGAGGCTGAGGAGATCGAGGGACTTCTGGGAAGAGAGGCACAGCGCCTGGGCTTTGGTGACACGGCCGACTATCTGAAGAGGACCAACAGGACGGAGCAGGAGGTCAAAGAGGAGTTGCGTCCTATAGCCAGGAGGCGGCTTATTGAGGGTCTTATCCTGGGAAAGTTGGCTGAACAAGAAAAGATTGAAATTAGTGCCTCAGAGGTAGATAATAAAGTAGACGAGATCGTCAATGATGCTGAAGATAAGGAAAGGGCAAAGCAGATTTTTTCACTGCCTCAATTCAAGCAATCAATTCAAGACTCCATACGTACTCAGAGGACGTTGGATAGGTTAGTACAAATAGCTACCGGGAATGCTACTAATATGACAAAGGGGGAATGATGGAAACAAAATCTCAAGTGATAATTCCTACTGTGAGTGAGACCAGTGCTCGGGGTGAACGTATTTTCGACATATACTCTCTGCTGCTGAGGGAAAGAATCGTTTTTCTGGGCACACCGATTAACGACCAGATAGCCAATCTTATAATTGCCCAGCTCCTCTACCTGGAGAGGGAAGACCCGGAAAAGGATATAAACCTTTATGTTCATTGTCCTGGCGGCGTTATCAGCGCTGGCTTGGCCATTTACGATACTATGCAGATTCTTCGCTGCCCGGTATCTACCATTTGCGTCGGTCTGGCAGCTAGTATGGGCACCGTGCTTCTTTCTGCCGGGACCAAGGGCAAAAGGTACGCCTTGCCCAATTCAACCATACATCTGCACCAAGCGGTTGGCGGTGCTCAAGGGCAGGCGGCCGATATTGAAATCGCCGCCCGGGAAATAATGAGGATGCAGGAAATGATACGTAACATCATCGCCAGGCACACCGGTCAACCGGTGGAGAAGATTGCCCACGACACCGACCGGGACTTCTATCTCAGCCCTGAACAAGCGGTGGAATACGGCCTGATAGACGAAATACTCAGCAAACCAGCCAAGAAGTAGAACACAAGCACCGGGGCTGACCCTATCGAGA
>CAZLAL010000206.1:0-2991 GCA_964557455.1 uncultured Dehalococcoidales bacterium | reverse complement strand
TGTCACAAAGCTGCGATGTACCCGCCCTATTATCTCGTGGGTTATAGCATCGCCTTTGTGCTCCAGATCCTTAAGCTCTTTCGCCTTTCCCGCCACGTCTTCGTAATTCTCAAAGAGGTCCACCAGCTTTTCTGCGGCAACAACCAGATTGCTCGTCCCCTGTTCGAACATGTCATAGAACCCCATGTCCCTGGGTATGAAGGAAAACTTAGCCAAACTGCACCTCCATCAATCGATATCTCAACCTTCCGCAACTCTCTCAGCCCCTCGCGCATTATAGCATCCAGCAGGAGAGCTTCACTATGCCTTACTCCGCTTTATCTGAACTTCCCCACCATTTCTTGAGCCTGTCGGCAATTTCCTTTTCATAACCCTGCTCAGTGGGAAGGTAATACCGCTTACCTTGAAGCGAAGGCGGCAGGTTTTGCTGCCTGACGAAATGGCCGGGGTGGTCGTGGGCATATTTATAGCCCTGTCCGTATCCCATCTCACGCATGAGGCCGGTCACCGGGTTACGCAGGTGGAGGGGCACAGGCTCGTTTCGGCCCTGTCCTATATCCTTTTTGACCCGGGAATAAGCCTGATACAACGAGTTGCTTTTGGGGGCGGCCGCCAGATAAACCACGGCCTCAGCCAAAGCCAGATTTCCTTCGGGCAAACCTACGAAGTGCACCGCCTGCTGGGCAGCCACTGCTATCACCAGCGCTTCAGGGTCAGCCACGCCAACATCTTCAGAAGCAAAGCGCACCAGGCGACGCGCGATATAGAGAGGGTCTTCGCCAGCTTCGAGCATGCGTCCCAGCCAGTACAGAGCAGCGTCAGGGTCGGAGCCCCGTAACGACTTATGCAATGCCGAAATCAGGTCGTAATGCTGGTCACCGCTTTTGTCGTAGAGCAAAGCACGGTGTTGCAACGCTTCCTCAATAGCCGGCAGGTCTATCCTCCGCAAGCCATCGTCGCCGGGCAACGCGGCATTTGCCGCCATCTCCAGGGTATTCAATCCCACGCGGGCATCCCCGTTGGACATGGTCACCAGGTGCCGCAGAGCTTCCTCACCTATACTAATCCGAAGCGTACCCAGCCCCCTCTCTCTATCCTCAATCGCCCGTTTGACAATGACGCTGACCTCGTCGTCGCTCAGTAGATTCAATCGAAAAACGCGGCACCGGGAAAGAAGCGGAGAGATGACTTCAAAGGAGGGATTTTCCGTAGTGGCTCCGATGAAAGTCACGGTGCCATTTTCCACGAAGGGCAATACGGCGTCCTGCTGTGCCTTGTTGAAACGGTGCACCTCATCAACAAAGAGAATGGTCCTCTGACCCGATGATTTCAGCCTTCTCTTAGCTTCGCCAACAACACGCCGCAAATCAGCCACGCCGGCACTGACGGCACTAAGAGCGCTGAAGTGCGCCCGGGTAACATTGGCGATAATCTGAGCCAGAGTCGTCTTTCCGCTGCCCGGCGGTCCCCAAAACACCATGGAAGGGAGCTGGTCTGCCTCGATGCATTTCCGCAGCACCCGTCCCTCGCCAACCAGATGCTCTTGCCCCACGAACTCAGCAAATGTCTGCGGTCGCATCCTCGCCGCCAGGGGCATGCTCTGGGATGAATCCTTCTCTTTCTCTTCAGGCAGGTCGAACAGAGGCATTGTGTCCATTATCGGCGACCGCAACTGGCTACTTGAATCTCCTTACTTCAAAGCGATAGAGCTTAACCGGATCGTCGCTTGATATTCCCGCCTTAAGCCGGCAAATCACAATCTGTTCATCCACGCTATCTACACCTTCCAGGTCGGGCAGCAAAAGCCCCCTCTTCCAGCCGCTCTGCACGATAATGCCGTACCGCTCAGGATCGAGTTCGCTCTCGCTGGCAACGGGCTCCGGCCTGGTGAGTATATCCACGCTATACTCCAGGTCAGCAAGCTCAGCCTCAGTCACCGGGGAAAAGCGAGGGTCCGCCGTAGCTGAACTGATAGCGTTAGTAATGACCTCTTCGGCCACATTATCCCTGGTAGGCTCAAAGGTACCAATACACCCTCTTAATTCCCCGCGCTTGTGAAGGGAGACGAAAACGCCGGCCCGCTCTCTCATTTCCGGGGTTAGCTCGCGCGGCCTGACTATTTCCTGTTGGCGGACATAGCTTTCCACAGCCTCTTTAGCGAGCCTGACTACAGGATGAAGCTCCTCTTCTGCCATAAATCACCTCCCTGAGCACCCCTCTCTCTCAAGGCGGGAAAGCCCAATGCCTACCGCAAATCAGCTCCGGAAATTGAGCTCGGCCCCGCAGAATTTGCACTTTGAGCCATCCAGTCCCACTACCCGGGTGTCATGGCCAACACGTTGAACGACCCTCTTACCACAGGAATAACATGCCGTGTTTTCATATTCGTGCCCGGGCACGTTGCCCAGATAGACAAACCTCAGTCCTGTCTTCTTCCCAATCTGATACGCCTTTTCCAGGGTGGATATCGGGGTGGGGGGCAGGTCCATCATGTCATACATAGGATAGAAACGAGTTACATGCCAGGGAGTAAGCTCGCCCAGGTTATCTCGAATCCAGGTGGCGATGTTGCCGAGCTGCTCTTCGTCATCGTTCATCGTAGGAACGATATTAGTCACCACCTCAACATGCATGCCCCATTTCTCTTTAGCCCGCCTGGCAACATCCAGGATTTCGCGCCAGCGAGGAACCTTAGCGAGCTGCCGATAGAACCCATCCGTGAAGCCCTTGATATCCACCCTCCAGGCATCAAGCCAGGGGCCTATCATATCCAGCGCTTCAGTCGTGGCATAGCCATTGGTCACATATACCGTGTATAGATTATTCTCTTTAGCCAGCTTGGCCGAGTCCAGGGTGTATTCAAACCAGATCGTCGGCTCATTGTAGGTCCAAGCAATACCCTGGCAATTGTATTGCTTGGCCAGCTCTATCGCTCTTTCCGGCAGCAGCTGTCGAGAGCCGGGCGGCATGTCAACACAGGCAATCTCCCAG
>CAZLAL010000205.1:0-5758 GCA_964557455.1 uncultured Dehalococcoidales bacterium | reverse complement strand
ATAATGACGACTTCTCAGCCACGAAGCATTGTTTCTTGAGATATTATATGAGTGAGCTTCGAGGGAAAGAAATATGGAGACAGACTCTTTAGAAAAACTTGATCAAGCCGAACTGGCCCATTACGCCGTTGATGTATTAAGGCGGATAATATTGCACTACGGCATATGGTTCAGCGAGGTTACACATCAACTGGGGCTCAAGGAAGCTCTTCGACTTGAAGGAAAGGTCTCTGCCTCGTTTTTCCCTATAGCTATACGTCGCGTGTCCAGGACTATTGGTGTTCAAACTGAAGACGGGCTGCCGCTCTGGTTGGTCAACATGGAGAAGGAAAGATTAGTCAGCCTGATAAAGGCCATGTCTGCCAACTGGTTGACAAATGACGGCGTATGGTTTCGAACCGTTGAAGATAACCATGATATGTATACCAGCAAGAGATGCAACGATAGCTGCTGGACCAGGTATTCGCCTGTGGAAGCAAGCATAATAAAGTCGTTCTTGCACCTTCCCGAGCAAAGCGGGCTCGATGGCTTGGAACAGGCTTTGAAATTTCGGCTGTATGCAAATATCAACGAACAGACCATCGAAAGGTCGGGCGATGGACTGACCCTTCATATCGTGAAATGCCTTGTTCAGAAAACGAGAGCAAGCCAGGGACTGCCCGATTATCCATGCAAATCGGCGGGACTGGTGGAGTTTGACACATTTGCCACGACCATAGATTCGAGGATCAGGACCGACTGTATCGGCTGTCCTCCCGACGCGCATCCGAAGGAATGGGTCTGCGCCTGGCGGTTTTACATCCCTGAGTGAGCGGCAGCGTTCTGCTGCGGCAGTCTTATCCCATGTAACTGCCCGGATGGAACTGAGACCGCGGCGGCAGTTGACAGGCACCGACCAGTGTCCAAATCACAGATGATATAATGAGATTGCTCATATCTCATTAGTTGGAAGTGGCAATGCCGCGTAAGAGAAAACCCATATCCTTCCGTACGTCTGAGGTATCGCATGTGGTCGGCGCTACCTATAATCAGCTTGTCTACTGGGATAAGACAGGCCTGGTAAGCCCGAGTGTAAGAACAGCATCGGGAAGAGGTTCACGCCGTCGCTACTCAGTGGAAGACATCTTCGAACTGAAAATACTGATGAAATTGCTGGATAGTTCCCTGCCTCTGCAGCGGATACGTTCGAGTTTCCGCTTTATACGACGTCAGTCCAGGACTTTGTCATCCTTTGTGGTGCTCACAGATGGAAAGACGGTGTATTTCTACAAAGATTATGGTGTTCTTGTGGACACGCTGAAGGAAGGCCAAACGGTATTGCGCATCGCAGTTCAAGACCTGATTGCCGAAGTACAGGCCAGGCTGATCAGTGGCCAGTGAGCATAATAGAGGCTATTCTGTCCCGGTTGCAGAAAGTGACAGGGATGGGCCTTGAGCCGATTCTTGGTATGGAAAGGTCCGGTTAAGCAGTGGTATTGACAGTGAAAGAGGTGATGGCTATTCTGAACTTATGATGACGATATTAAGGAGGTTCGTATGGGATTAACGCCGGAAGAGAAAAACAGAATCTACGAAGAAGAGAAGGCACGTATCGAGGCACGGGAAAAGATAGAGCGAGAGAGGCTAACAAAGGGGACGGAGGCAGGTACAAGCACAGGTCTATCGCCGAACGTTGCTGCATTATTGTGCTATGTTGGTGTATGGATAAGCGGCATCATTTTCTTTGTTTTGGAGCAGAAGAGCAGATTTGTTCGTTTCCACGCGGCGCAGTCAATTGTTACGTTCGGCATTATCACAGTTGCCGCGGTTGTTCTCGGCCTGATACCTGTGGTCGGTGATGTCTTCTCTTCAATCATAGGAATTATAGGGTTCATCGTGTGGATAATAATGATGGTCAAGGCTGCTAATGGTGAGTGGTATAGACTACCCTGGGCCGGTGATGTTGCCGAGAAGATAGTCGCTTCATCAAGGGTAACGGGTGAATACTCTGAGCCGCCACCCTCAGGACCGACAGCAGAATCAAGGGCAGCAGCAGCTACACCACCCCCCACTGCAGATTCGGGTAAACGAACCGAACATGAAGAAGTCACTCGTTTTAAGGGTAGAACTGGAAGAATGACAGCTTCCGCTTTTGCCATCGCCTGGAGTATCGCTTTGCTGGTCTTCTTCAACTTTTTTAATCAATATGTAGCCTATTATCATTCGGAAACGGTGGACGGCGTTACCGTATGGACAAGATATCCGTTTTTTACGGGGGATATCAAGTTATGGCTACCGGTTCTGACAACGGCTCTGGTTATAAGTATCATCGGTCACATCATTTTGATTATCCGTGACAGGTATGTACTGCGTGAAATGATTCATATTGTTATAAATGCATTTGCACTTTGGGCGATTCTAACTCTTCTGATTGTCTTTCCCTTCGACTTCAGTGCGATACCTAATCCTGCCGCGGTTGATGCCACTTATTTGGGCGTCAAGGTATTCTTGGTTTTTATTTCAGTGGTGATAGGAATCGCCATACTGGTTAGCGTGATAAAGCTAATTGTTAATGTAGTCAGGGAAAGCGCTAGTTATCAGGAGCATATTTGAACAATCAGCTTTGTCAATATAGGGTGGAGTTCGCAACGCCGCAAAAGAGAAAACTCATGTCGTTCGGTACTTCACAAGTGTGACATGTTGTGGGCGCTACCTGGTGGTCACGGATGGTATGAGAGTCTATTTCTACAGAGATTATGATGTTCTCGTGGACACATTGAAGAAAGGCCAGACAGTATTACGGGTCGCAGTTCAAGACCTGATTGCCGAAGTACAAGCCAGGTTGACAGGTGGGCAGTGAGCACAAGGGGAATCCGTTCTGTCTCAATTACAGAATATGGCAGCGGGTGGATTGGAACCGCCCGGGAGCAGTTTAGGAGAAGGTCAATAACCTTGTGGCACATATTTTATAGCTAAAATGGGTGTTTGAGGATATCATAAAATCGAAAGGCTGTATTACACGAATAGATGCGGACGACAGCAAAGAGAAGGCTTCTAATCGGAGCGGGAACTTTATCCACAGGACTGGGGATTATCGGTGTTTTTGTCCCGATTCTGCCTACAACCCCTTTCCTATTGCTGGCCGCCGCTTGCTATATGCGGAGCTCCGAGCGGTTTTATCAATGGCTTGAAAACCACAGAATATTTGGAGCCTATGTCAGGAACTACATTGAAGGCAGAGGAATGCCTGTAAAAATAAAGATATTTACCATCCTGCTACTCTGGCTGGCCATCGGACTCAGTATAACTTTTGCAGTACAGAACACAGTTTTCAGTATTGTGTAATCCCCCTTTCGAGGATCAGGTTCTTTCCGACAGGAGTTTGTAGCTGAGGTTCAGAGGCGGATATTCTGGGGCAGAATACCTGATTTGTAGTAGGCCTAATTCGTATGGTGTCCCCCGAATTCGTGTGAGGGGGTCATGACGAAAATGATTGCCTTCATTCTGGGACTTTCGATATTTCTCATCAACCTCTTTTCACTTTCCAGAATACTGAGGAATGTGCTAAGGAAAGCCGGGGTTAAGAAAGAAGTCAGATGGTGATATACTATTCAGCAGTTATTGCGCAGCTCGAGGCAAATGGTTAGCCGGATAAGAAAGCATCCCTTAATTGTCTATTTCATTCTGGCCTACCTGATATCGTGGGCCATTTGGAGCCCGCTGGTTCTTTCAGCACGCGGACTGGTTCAGCTACAAATTCACCCGGCCTGGCACCTCGCCGGTGCCTTCGGGCCTTTTCTATCTGCGCTTATCATAACCTCGCTTACCGGAGGGAGTGTCAGAGAGCTAGTCAAACACATCTGGCAGTGGCGAACAGGTCTCAGATGGTGGCTGGTTGCCCTAAGCCCTCTCGCCATCTACCTCGTCGCCGTACTGATAAACGGGCTTATTGAAGGCTCGTTCAACTTCGGGGGTTTTGGCAATATAAACGAGCTTCCCAGCCTGTCCTGGCCGGTTGGGTGGCTGGTCATGGTTTTGACGTTTGGCCTAGGCGAGGAGACCGGATGGCGGGGATTTGCCTTGCCAAGGTTGCAGAGAGGACGCAGCGCCCTATCCGCAACATTGATCCTGGTTATCTTCTGGCT
Source organism: uncultured Dehalococcoidales bacterium (assembly GCA_964557455.1). Taxonomy (GTDB): domain Bacteria; phylum Chloroflexota; class Dehalococcoidia; order GIF9; family AB-539-J10; genus RBG-13-51-36. Next base: position 1,634 of record CAZLAL010000205.1, on the reverse strand, counting down.
GGGCTGGCATGCACCCATGTTCTTTTACAAGGAATCATTTATCGAGATGGGCTTCCCCGGGGCATTGGGGTGGGCAGTCAGTCTTGCCTTTGGCGCGATATTGCTGACCTGGCTGTATAACAGCACCCGGGGCAGTATATTGATGGTTATCATCTGGCACGGGACTTTTGACGGCGCTGTCTCGGCCACGGGGGGTAATATTGCCATGATTGCCAGTATCATGGTTATCATCTGGGCTATTGTCGTTGTCCGGCACTATGGCGTAGCAGAGCTGTCACGCATTGGGAAACACGCCCTGTGAGAGGCATTAAATAGGCCTTGATGATTGGCCGGATTATTTGGGGAGGACTGCATTGCTGAAATTCCGAGGAACAATAGCCGTGTTTTCCATTGTAGTGGGGTATTTTGGTGACATAATACCTGACTTGTAGCAGGCCTGATTGCTATGGTGTCCCGGAATTTGTTAGCGCCAGACTGTCTCTGGCGGTTCTATCGGTACAGGCTCGCTGGTAGCATTCACTGATGAAATCTCAAAAGCGTATGATGGCTCTAGTTCGTCGAACCGGTGACGGAGGTCAATCTCTGCCCAGTCGTCTGGAGGCATCATTATATGCCATTCTATATGAGCCTCCCATTCCTCCGAGAAGAAAAGATAGTGGGATACGACCAACCATACAGGGCTGACCATAGTGCCATTCCATGCTGTATCATCTGTTATTCCAAGTTCAGTATGATTCGTTGCCAGCCATGAAACAAATTTATCTAGTAACTCCTCTGCATATTCTTGCCTGTCGTCTTCGCCTTCCGCTACTTCGAAACTAACAACCTTTTCGTCACTCGCACTACCCCGATTTCCGGTGATAGTTACCTCAATAGTTTTATTAATGCTTGCTTGTGCTGGTATGACAACTACCTCGGCAACCTGTCCCTCAACTATATCCTGCTGATAAATGACTACTTGTGCGCCAGGAGCCTGTGCTGATATACGTACAGGAAGCTGGTCTCCTTGCCCTTCATTGGTAATTGTCACAAGGAATACGCAGTGCTGTCCAGCGATGGAGTCTCCGTGTAACTGCTCGGGTATCACATTAATGTGAAATTCGGATGTTAGTGGGAGAGTAGCTGTGGCTACTATTACGATGACAACTACAATGCAACCTGCGATGATTCCTGCCAGATTTTTCTTACTCATTCCATCCTGATTTCACAATACCACGCAAAAGGCCGAAAAAGGTTCATTTATTTGAGAAAATAGCTGCGCTGCCAACAATCACAAGTGCTATCCCGATTACCAGTAGCAGTATTGAGTAGAAGCCCTCGTTCATATCTTTCAGGGACAGATATGACAGGACAAAGAGCACTATGCTAAGACTAAATGGTGCAATGATTCTAGCTAATTTCATTTTGCTGCCCTCCTTCCAAATCGGTTAGCCATTTAGATATGCCTTCTCTTATCTCTACTATAATGCAGAAGGCCGAAAAAGGTTGCGTTATTTCGTTCCGCTTAATATTTATACCAGGATATTTATATTTAATGGCAGCAAGTGGGTTGCTGCTTAGTAGAGCCATTCCTTATATTCAGGGATATGCTTCATATCCTCATATAGCCAGACCATGCGGTCTACATACCAAGC
>CAZLAL010000204.1:0-4789 GCA_964557455.1 uncultured Dehalococcoidales bacterium | reverse complement strand
CTCGTATCTTGACAGTGTGTTATCCTAACGCGAAAAAGGGGCGAGATAGACCGTTCTTATCTAGGGCCAGGAAACCCGTTCTTAAGCGTGGTCGTCTCGTCCGATTCTCCAAGAGCCCGAACAGTTGCGCGGGCCATATTGTATCATATGAGCCCGAATCGCTCCGCGAGGACGGGACATACCGGAGAGAGAGGAGTAAAAGGTGCAAGAGAACAAGGAGTATGTAGGTGTTGATGTGTCCCAGGAAAGCCTGGACATGGTGGCATATCCCACAGGTGAGATTCACAGCTTCGAGAACGACAGTGTAGGCATTGCTAAAGCTACGACCTGGCTCACGGAAGTAAAGCCGGCGATAATCGTAATGGAAGCTACCGGTGGTATGGAGGTGCCTCTCTACGTTACCCTGCAGGAAGCTAAGCTTCCGGCGGCAGTAATTAACCCCCGCCAAATCAGGGATTTTGCCAAGTCCATGGGCATACTGGCGAAGACCGACAAAGTAGATGCTAAGGTACTGGCTCGCTACGCTGCAACAGTCCAGCCAGAGGTGCGCCCTCTGCCGGATGAGGAAGCGCATAAGCTCAGGACACTGGTCACGCGCCGGCGTCAACTGGGCGAGATGATAATTGCGGAGACTAACCGTGCTAGAGCTAGCAGAGATAAGGCTATGAAGCAGCGAATTCATGCTCACATTGAGTGGTTGAAACAGGAACTTGCTAACATCGACAATGATATTAGCCAGACGATAAAGGAAAACCCGGTATGGCAGGCAAAGAACAGACTCTTGCAGAGCGCTCCTGGAGTGGGACCGGTGTTGTCTGCTATCCTTATCGCTGAGCTTCCCGAATTGGGTATCTTGAATCGCAAGAAGATAGCTGCTCTGGTAGGTATTGCTCCATTCAACAGGGACAGCGGCAAACACCGGGGTGAGCGTAGTATCTGGGGTGGACGATGTAACGTCCGAAAATCCCTGTATATGGCAGCTCTTAGCGCAGCCCGTTTCAATCCCACTATTCAAACCTTTTACCAGCGCCTGGTAGCTAGTGGCAAGCAGAAGAAAGTGGCTCTTACCGCCTGCATGCACAAGTTGATTACCATACTGAACGCGATGCTGAAACATAACTCTTTTTGGTCTTGTGATCATGCCACCCTTACTGATACCTGCATCCCCACTGCCAAGACAGTTGCTTAAGAGAAGGACTATTCTGGCGGGGGTGGATTTGAGGAGAACAACTGGCTGCCTCTATCTTATCCGGACGTTGTGAGTACAGCCCCTAAGCCGAGGAGCCAACCACTTATGACTTGAACGAAGCTTATCTGTCTCAAAAGTGTCAGTCATCATGTTGAGGAGCACAAGGAATAGGCCTGACTGTAATTGTGATATAATTGCCTGGAGAAAACTGAATGTGCGGTATTATCGGTTATTGTGGTTCAAAGCCGGCAGTGCCCATCGTCATCGAGGCTTTGAAGCGTCTGGAATATCGGGGCTATGATTCGGCGGGGGTGGCTTCTCTGGCCAACGGCGAACTGATGATAAGAAAGGATGCCGGGAAGGTTGATGAAGTTATCCAGAAGCATAATCTAGCAAGCCTGCCCGGCACTGTGGCCATCGGGCATACGCGCTGGGCGACCCATGGCGGCGTCACTCAATCCAATGCTCACCCGCATTTGGATTGTGCCGGCAGGGTGGCGGTAGTTCACAATGGCATAGTTGAGAACAACCAGGAACTCCGCCAGGAGCTGACCAAAATCGGACACAAGTTCAGTTCGGAAACCGATACGGAAGTAATCCCTCACCTTATCGAAGACGAACTCAAGGGCGGGTCTTCGCTGGAACGCGCTGTGTTGAATGTAGCCCCTAAACTAGAAGGCTCATATGCTTTTTTGGTCGTATCCCTTGATGACCCGGGCAAAATTGTGGGTACGAGGAGAAGTAATCCGCTGGTTGTGGGCATTGACGGCTCTGATTGCTATATCAGCAGCGACGCCCTGGCTTTTTCCCAATACACCAACCAAGTGATGGGTTTGGAGGATAACGAGGTAGTGGTGATGACTCAAGAAGGAGTCCGATTCCTGGATGCCCGGGGAAGCAAGGTAGTCAAGAAAGCCAGGAAGCTTGACAGCAGTTGGGCCGACAGCGATAAAGGGGGCTATCAGCATTTTATGCTGAAGGAGATAATGGAGCAAGCCGAGGTCCTCGGCCAGACAGCCTGTCAGGATGGAAAGACATTCACCAAGATAGCTCTAGATATTCTGAGAGCAAATCAGGTTGTGATTGCCGCCTGCGGCACCTCCCGCTACGCTGCTCTGGTGGGCAGGTACCTCTTCTCCAAGGTGGGTAAGAAGTTCTGTGACGTAATTATGGCTTCCGAGTTCGGTTATTTCACCGACTCGGTGGACAAGAACACCGTTGTTATCGCCGTTTCACAGAGCGGCGAGACGGCTGACGTCGTCGAAGGAGTAAAGGCGGCAAGAGATGCCGGAGCTCAAATTATCTCTATTATCAACCGGCCCAACTCCATACTGGCCGAATTGAGCCACCAGGTCATTAACTTGAACTGCGGTCCCGAGATAGCGGTAGCAGCCACCAAGACCTTCCTGTCTCAACTGGCCGTATTCTACCTGTTGTCCTTCTCTATGGTTGACGCGTTTGATGAAGCGGCAAGTAACCTTAAAGGCCTGAACGGTAAGATAGCCAGAGTCTTGGACTGGAACAAGAGCGAGCTTGTTAAGCTCAGCGAGAAATTCAGAGACAAGGGCGACTTCTACTATATAGCCAGAGGAATCAACTTTGCCATCGCCTCCGAAGGGGCCCTCAAGCTTAAGGAGATTTCCTATATCCATGCCGAAGGTATGCCCGCCGGAGAACTCAAACATGGCACCCTAGCTCTTATTGAGCCGGGCACACCGGTAGTGGTGATCTGTCCTGGCGATTATACGTTTTCTGAGACGCTGAGCAATGCTATCGAAGCCAAATCTCGTGGCGGCTATATTATTGGTGTCTCTGATAAGGAAAGCAACATCTATGACTCCTGGATCAGGCTTCCCAGCGTCGATGAGTTACTCTATCCTATTGTGGCCGTGGTTCCTCTTCAGCTCCTGGCCTATTACCTTGCTGTCCAGCGGGGGTACGACCCTGACAAACCACGCAACTTGGCGAAGTCGGTGACTGTCAAGTAGGATGAGGCTGTTCATATCTCATTGCCAGGGGCGTTAGCCGCGAAGGAATGACGGTTTGAGTTGCCAAGCAAGCTCAACAAAATGAAAGACTCCAAAGTGCACAATTCAGAGAGAAACCAAAGGGCAGGGGTTGTGGCTGGAATAGCTGCCTATAACGAAGGAAGATATGTGGGGAGCGTAGTCCTCCAGGCAAAGCAATACGTGGATGAGGTCATCGTCGTTGACGATGGGAGCACCGATAACACTGCTAAGGTTGCCGAGCTCGCCGGCGCGACCGTAATCCGACACGACAAAAATAGGGGGAAAGGCGCAGCCGTCCAAAGCATACTGGCAGAGGCAAGAAAGATGAATCCGGATGTCCTTGTTCTGTTGGATGCCGATGCCCAGCATGACCCAAATGAGATTCCCATTCTTATCAAATCCGTCTCGGAGGGGTCCGACCTCGTCATCGGCTCAAGAGAGGCGCAGAGAGATAAGACTCCCCGTTACCGCCGGATCGGGCAAAAAGTGATTTTCGGCACAAGCCGTCTTGCTTCAGGGACGAACGTCGCCGATTCCGAATCGGGCTTTAGAGCGCTTTCCCAAAGGGCGATAAACGGACTTGACCTGAAAGCACAGGGGTTCGCGGTGGAATCCGAGATGATAAGCTGCGCAGCCGAGAAGAAGCTCAAGATAAGTGAGGTGCCCATCTCAAACATATATAGCAAGGACGGCTCGACCCTCAATCCCATAAGACACGGACTAGATGTGCTCAGCCGGATAATAGTCATGATTTCGCAGAGGAGGCCACTGTTCTTCTTCGGGCTGGCGGGTGTCGTCCTGTTGGTGATTGCTTTAGTCATTGGCATCAGAGTTATTACAATAGCTGCTGCAACAGGCAATCTGGCCATAGGCAGCACCGTGCTAACCACCATGTTCATTATGGCCGGGCTGTTCAGCATCTTCACCGGTATAATCCTCAACGCCTTAAACAGGCGTAAGTAGGCCCGCGCTGCATTCTTCTTGGTGATTGCCAGTGTCAGTCTATCGTGACGGAGCCATCAGGCACTGTCGACAGACTCAATCAACTCAAAGAATCGTCATGTCTTGACTAATACAACACCCGACTCTAGACTATTGTCCGACGAAGGCCGGACATAGAGCTTTCCGGCGGTACAGAGAAGAGATTGTGAAAGCCTGACGCTGTCGTGCGATGAAGATTTGCCTGGTATGTAGTGCTGGCGGACATTTAGCCGAGATGGAAAGGCTGATGCCTGCCTTTGAAGGGCACGAGTACTTTTTCGTTACGCACAAATCTGAGTATTCGCAGCATCTGCCGCGCGCTTACTTTATTGAATACAAGAAGGGCTATATCCGGGAGAGGATTACCTGGCTGAAGACTATATTCGTTGCTTTCCGCATCCTCTTGAAGGAGAGGCCGGATGCGGTGATTTCCACAGGCGGGGGGGAAATCGCGGTGCCGTTCTGCTATGTCGGTAAAGTGCTGGGCACAAAAGTCATACTCATCGAAACACTGACCAGAGTCACGACGAAGTCGGCTGCCGGAAGGTTCATTTACCCTATTGCCGATTTATTCCTGGTCCAGTGGGAGGCGCTGTTAAGCAAATATGGC
>CAZLAL010000203.1:0-2777 GCA_964557455.1 uncultured Dehalococcoidales bacterium | reverse complement strand
ATTCAAGGATTTTCAGCGCCCATGGCGCAATCGGGCATATGTCCACATGGCAGACCGCCTCCACCGTCGCAAAATGCGCTGACTCCGGTGAATTCTCGCGCATGAGACGTCACCTACTTGTGACAGGCCTAACGGGTCAGGAAACGGATTGCACGATAGAGAGAAGATCTGCCTCACTCTTTGGCCAGAACTTGGCTCCATAAGCTCTCTGTGCTAGTTTAGAGAATATAAGATGTCTCGCTGCATCTTTCACATTGACTTAGACGCCTTCTTTGTTTCTGTGGAGCAGGCGTTTAGGCCGGAGCTCAAAGGGAAACCGGTCATTGTAGGTGGAGACCCCGAGCGCCGCGGCGTAGTTGCCTCCGCTTCCTACCAAGCGCGCCGTTTCGGCATCCACGCTGGTATGCCGCTATCCAGAGCACGCCGCCTTTGTCCTCAGGCAATTCTCGTACGGAGTGATTTCCCACGCTACAGAGACGCTTCAGCCAAGTTTATGGAAATCCTAGGCGACTTTTCTCCCCACATTGAACCCGTAGGCCTTGATGAAGCTTACCTGGATGTCACTGGATATGTAGAACCTTATGGTTCTGCCCGGAAACTGGCCATCAGGATGAAAGAGAGAATAAATACGGAGCTCAAGATCACGGCTTCAGTAGGTATTGCGAGCTGTAAGATAGTAGCTAAGATCGCCTCCGATCTATGTAAGCCCGATGGGTTGCTGGAGATAGCCCCGGGGCAGGAACAGGCTTTCCTCAACCCGCTCCCCATAGCAAGATTACCCGGAGTGGGCAAGAAGACAGAGCACGCATTAAAAGAGATGGGCATAGCGACGATAGCACAACTAGCCTCGCTGCGCCCCGACACGATAGAAAGACGATTCGGCGCTACCGGAGCAGTGCTTCATAGCTATGCCAGGGGCATAGACAACCGGGAAGTGGAAATGCCCGGTGAAGCTAAATCCATCAGCCAGGAGCTCACTTTTGGCCGCGATACTGTGGACCGCAATTTCCTTGAGGCCACACTACACAACTTGTGTCAGGGTATCTGCCACGACTTACGCGGCCAGCACAAGAGTGCAAAATGCGTAGCTATCAAGTTGAGGTACGCCGACTTCAGGACAATCACCCGGCAGGTCACCTTAATGGAAGCTAGCAACATCACCCAAACCATCTACGGCACAGCCCGGCGATTACTGAGCGGGGCTCTGGCAGAGCAGGAAAAACCAATAAGGCTCATAGGTCTTCGAATATCCAGCCTGGTCACCGAGCAGAAACAACTTCCTATGTTTGATTCCAAGACGAAGAAGCCTGAATGCCTCGACAAAGCTCTAGACAATATTCGGAGCAAATACGGGCCAACGGCGATAAGAACAGGCAACGGTATTCTACCGGACAGCAACTAGAAGAACAGAACGCTAAGTCCGGCACAATTCGAAAGACAGTCTCCCTGGTTTTGGGTTTTCCATGTCGGACTTTCGTTTCTGCTATGTGCATTTTGCGGGCTGTCTCAGAATGGCAAGAACCGCTTGTGTCGACTCATCACATGAATTATAATTGGGTAGCTTTATAGGGAGGGAGAAAACATGCCGCGTTACGCCTTTTTCCACGGAAAATTCATGCCACTGTCCAGAGCTAAAATCGGAGTGCTGACCCACGCCCTTCACTACGGCACCGCTTGCTTCGAGGGCATCCGCGGTAACTGGGATAGCAGGGAGAAGAGATTCTGCCTTTTTAGAATCCAAGACCACTACAAACGAATGCTTGATAGCTCTCGTATCCTGAGAATGAAGCTGCCCTACTCGGTCGATAAGCTTTGCCAGCTGACAGAGGAGCTTGTGGAAAGAAGTGGCTACCGGGAGGACGTATATATTCGTCCTCTGGCCTACAAGAGCTCCGAAGTTATAGGAGTCCGGCTTCATGGCCTGGAGGATGACTTGCTTATCATCGTGACCACGCTTTCTCCATACCTTGATGCAGAAAGGGGCGTTCGTTGCTGCACATCGTCATGGCGCCGCGTGGATGATACCATGATTCCGCCTCGAGGCAAGATTTGCGGCATCTACGTCAACAGCGCGCTAGCCAAGACTGAAGCTCAGGAGAGCGGCTTCGATGAAGCAATATTGCTAAGCCAAGATGGACATGTGTCCGAAGGCACCGGTGAGAACATCTTCCTCCTTTTACGAGGGAAACTGCTGACGCCGCCATCATCAGATAACATCCTGCTAGGTATCACCAGGGACACAGTCATGAAATTAGCCAGGAATGAGCTGGGAATAGACACGCTTGAGAGGCCGGTTGACAGAAGTGAACTCTACGTGGCTGACGAATGCTTCTTTACCGGGACGGCAGCCAACCTGACGCCTATACTGGAAGTTGACCATCGCCCGATAGGCACGGGCAAGATTGGCAAAATAACCGCCAAGTTACAGAAGCTCTACGCCGAAGTGGCGCTGGGAAGAAACCCTAAGTACTCCGATTGGTATTACCTGACCGCCCCTAAATCAGCAAAGTCGTAAGCCTACTCTTTAAAGGGCGACCGACCTCGGATCTACCCTCAAAGCCTTCAGCAAGTAGAGCAGGCGGCAACTCTGCTCCAGGACGACGGTGTAATAATAGGCTTCCTCTAACAACTGGCTGGCGGCAAAGGTCCCATGTCCTCGTATTAAGACTACCCTGTGATCAACCAGTAGCCTGGCTATCTCGTCACTGAGTTCCCCCGGCCTCCATTCCATATCCGTACATAAGATAGGCACGCTGGACAACAAGGCCTGCCCCTCT
>CAZLAL010000202.1:0-11123 GCA_964557455.1 uncultured Dehalococcoidales bacterium | reverse complement strand
GGACAGCAGCTTTCCCCATATCAATTCAGAGTGACCAGCAAGGACGGTAGCATCGTTTGGGTTATGGGGACGGTCAAATCCATCATGTACCATGGGAGACGGGCAACCCTGGGGAGCTACATGGAAATCACCGAGCGCAAACAGATGGAGGAGGCCCTTGAACAGCAGGAAGAGAAGTACAGGGAGCTTGCCGACAGCATTACCGACGTGTTTTTCGCCATGGATAAGCATCTGAGGTATACCTACTGGAATAAGGCATCTGAGGTCTTGACAGGGATTCAGGCGCATGATGCGATTGGCAAATCCATCCGCGAAATTTTCAGAGACACGCCCTGGTTAAGGAGGGCGGAAAGCATGTACCGTAAGGTGCTGAAGACGCAGCGCGCTGAGAGCTTCCTTAACGAGTTTGACATCGGCGGCAAGCATTACCTCTTTGAGATCAATGCCTATCCCTCTTCGGGGGGTGTCTCAGTTCTTGTTAGAGATATGACCAAGGTCAAACAGGCAGAGGAGGAACTAAGGTGGTCGGAGGAGAGATACCGGACCATACTGGAGGAGATGGATGATGGATATTTCGAGACTGACTTGGCTGGTAATTTCACTTTCGTGAACGATGCAATGGCTAACCTCCTAGGCTATTCCAAGGAAGAATTGATCGGCATGAATTACAGAGCCTATACGCCTCAGAAGGATATGAAAGCTGTTTTCGAAGCCTATAATCACATATACCAGACTGGCGAGCCGCTGAGAAACTTCAGTCGCAGAATCACTCGCAAGGACGGAAGCTATGGACTTGCCGAAAGCTCGATTTTCCCAATAAGAAACGAAAGGAATGAAGTCATCGGTTTTAGAGGAGTACGTCACGATATTACCCAGTATGAACGAGCCGAGCAGGCGCTGCGGCAGTCCGAGGAAAAACACAGAACAATATTAGAGGAAATGGAGGATGCCTATTTTGAGGTTGACCTCAAGGGACATCTCACCTTTGTCAATGATTCACTGTGCCGCAGCCTGGGTTACTCCAGGCAAGAGTTGATTGGAATGAGCTATAAACACTTCACAGTTGAAGAGGATGTCGAATCCGTGTTCCAAGTATTTAACGAAGTGTACCGGACGGGTGTTCCTAACAAGGGCTGCCCGTGGAGAGCCGTCCGAAAGGATGGCGCTCGTGGATTTGCAGAAACGTCCGTCTCTCTTCTGCGAAACGAGATAGGCGAGGTTATCGGCTTTCGTGGTGTTGGGCGTGATATTACCGAGCGCAAGAACACAGAGGAAGCGCTGAGGCAGTCTGAGGAGAGATATCGTACTATACTGGAAGAGATGGAAGACTCTTATTTCGAGGTTGACCTCGGCGGACACTTCACTCTTGTCAACAACTCGGTGTGCCGTGACTTGGGATATTCCAGACAAGAGCTCATTGGAATGAGCTATAAGTACTTCACAGCTGAAGACGATGTCGCATCCGTATTTCAGGTATTTAATGAAGTCTACACGACTGGCGTGCCAAACAAGGGCTTTGCATGGATGACCATTCGCAAGGACGGTACGCACGGCTTTGCCGAAACGTCGGTCTCACTTCTGCGGGACAGTAATGGTGAGGTTATTGGGTTTCGTGGCATCGGGCGTGATGTCACTGAGCGCAGGCAGGCAGAAGAAAAATTAAGACAAAGCGAAGAGAACTATCGGACTTTGTTCAATAGTTCGGTGATTGGCACGATTGTTCTTGACGCTGAGACTATGAAAGTAGTAATGGTTAATCAATCTGCTGCGGAAATGTTTGGATTTAGTTCTCCCGAAGAAGCTGTTGGAGTGGATCCAGTTGGCTTCGTATGTGCCGATGACAGAGACAGAATGCTCAACGTTGCTTTGAAGACGTTATTTGAACGAGACTCGAGGGATGTTTACGAGATTTGCATGGTGACCAGGGATGGCAGGGAAATATGGATAAGTGCGACGGGCGCAAGGATTATGCATATGGGCAAATTGGCGGGGTTGATTTCCTTTAGAGATATTACTGAGGAAAGACAGCAACGTGAGCGGCTTATGATGACTGAACGGCTAGCTTCCATCGGTGAATTGGCAGCAGGTGCTGCTCATGAGCTTAACAATCCACTCACAAGCATCATTGGTTTCTCCGAGTTACTGATGGAGAAGGATACGCCCGATTATATCCGGAGAGATCTGGCTCTTATCCATAGCGAGGCTCAGCGCGCTGCTAATGTAATGAGCAATCTGCTTACATTTGCTCGGAAACATAGACCAGTAAAACAGCTTGCGCAGATAAATGATCTCATTGAAGACGTATTGAGATTACGAGCTTATGCGTACAAAGCACATTCTATCGAGGTTGAAAGAAATCTTGCCCCGGACCTTCCTGCGATTATGGTTGACTCCTTCCAGATGCAGCAGGTCTTTCTCAACATTACTATCAATGCTGAATACTTCATGACTGAGGCGCACAACAGAGGGAAACTAATCGTTACCAGCGAACAGCAAGACGGCGCCGTAAAGATTTCGTTCGCGGATGATGGGCCGGGCATCCCGGTCGACAATTTAACCCGCATATTTGACCCCTTTTTCACCACAAAAGATGCGGGCAAGGGCACCGGTCTTGGTCTAAGTATATGCCACGGGATCGTTGCCGAGCATGGCGGACAGATATATGCAAAGAGCGAATCAAGTAAGGGAACCACGATTTTCGTCGAACTTCCTATTAACGGTAATAATCATACTGAGGCCATGGCATGAAACAACCTGGCGCCAATGGGAAAAGTATTCCAAAGCGCGAAGTAGTGCTTATCGTCGACGACGAATCTGCTATCAGGCAGCTCCTTCGTGTGAAGCTGTTTAGAGAGGGGTACGAGTGCGAGGAGGCAGATAGTGCTGAGCAAGCTCTGAATGCACTGGAGACTACTCCGGTTGCGTTGGTTGTTCTGGACGTAAGAATGCCGGGTAAATCAGGCATTGAACTACTTCCACAGATAAAGTCAGACTTTCCTGATACAGCGGTAATCATGGCCACCGCCGTCAACGACATTAACGTCGCCGTTCAATGCCTAAAGCAGGGTGCCGATGACTATATTTGCAAGCCTTTTAACCTGGAGGCTGTCTTGCTGGCAGTCCAGAGAGCTCTTGAGAAAAGACATCTGAAACTTGAACTCAGGGAATACCAGCAGTTCCTGGAGGAGAAGATTGAGGAACAGATGATAGAGATGAAAAAGCTTTTCCTCGGCGCCATGGAGGCACTGGTATCTGCTTTGGAAGCCAAAGACAGGTATACCGGCGGGCATTCGCGCAGAGTAGCTGACGTAGCACTAGCTTTGGGCAAGGAACTGGGGCTATCCGCGCATGATATGGAGGACCTGCGCTGGGGAAGTCTGCTCCACGATGTCGGCAAGATTGCTGTTCAGGAGACTATCCAGAACAAGCCTGGCAGCCTTACACCTGAAGAATACGAGCACATCATGACCCACATTCATATTGGCGCACATATTGTCCGGCCGGTAGTCAATGGGAAAATAGTCGAGATTATTGAGCACCATCACGATCATTATGACGGCACCGGGCTTCACCAAGTTGTAGCAGGCGATGATATACCGCTGGGGGCTAGAATCGTGGCTGTGGCGGATGCCTTTGATGCTATGACATCTGACCGACCATACCGTCCAGCAATGTCAGTTGCGGAAGCCGTAGAAGAAATCAGGCGCTGTGCTGGTACTCAGTTCGACCCAGTTATAGTGGATGCGTTCCTTAAAGGGCGCGTAGCGGGCGCGGCAGAGGCTATAAAACCTTGAGGCAACGCACCTTACCGTCAGTATTGGGGAAATGACCTGGCCGTAGTCAATATGGCCATACCTTTGGAGACGTTGACCGAGACGTAGTGATAATCCGGCTAGCATATCAGTCAGCCTAGATACACATTCACATATAAACAAGCTAAGGCAAAGCTTGACCACTTTGCCTCAGGCCCGAGTAAAGCCCCGTTCATAGTGGTGAGCGAGGCACCGGAAATCGCTAAGTCCTTCTGCTGTTACAATCTTACACGCTGGCTGAGCGGTTATCGCTTCGTTGTCCGAGAATATCTCTACCACGCTGCTGAAAAGCTGCGGCCGAAGTTGATACTGGCCTAGAGTGAAGCCCTCAGCCAAACAGTGCGCCACGCGTTCTGGTTGATGACAGCCGACCACGCTGGAACATTAAGCCGAAGTGGGATGAGAAGCCTACAGTAAAATCAGGTGTCGAGAAGAAAAGAATTGTCGTAGTCATTTTGTTGTTGGTACGTCGCGCGATATTACCGGCGCCATCAGTTGAGATTGTGCGAGCGGCAACCAGGTAAGAACGCTAGATCCTTTACCAAGCTCTTCTATTCTTCAGTGAAATAAAGTAAAATAAGTGTTCTGAAATTTCCGCGTATAGGGAGATGATGAAGATAAGAGTCGCAATTGAAGACATAGCTCGTGTGGATGCTGATGCCGTTGTGGTGAATCTGTTTGAAGGCGTGAAGCAACCAGCGGGTGCTGCCGCATCTATAGACAAGGCCTTGAATGGAGCTATTAGCTCTGTCATCAGTCGCGGCGGAATGAAGGGCAAGCCAGGGGAAGTGAGCGTGCTCCATACGTTTGGGAGGCTGCCCGCAGCGATAGTAGCTATTGTGGGGTTGGGGAAGCTTCAGGATATCACGGCGGACAGAATCAGGGGCGCAACGGGAGAATTCTGCCGGGCATTGCGCAAATTGAATTGCCACAGGATAGCAACAGTGGCTCACGGCGCCGGTGTAGCCGGCATTGAGCTTGCAACATCAGCTGAAGCAATAGCTGAGGGCAGTTTGCTTGGACTCTATAGCTTCGCCGAATACAAGAAGCCCGAATATGAAGATATCGAAGAGATGCTGATAGTGACAACAGAAAAGCACGAAGCCCCCATCTTAGAGACAGCCATAGAGAAAGGAAGATTGATAGCTGAAGCTAGCAACTTGGCTCGGAGTATGATTAATGAACCAGGTAACTATATGACACCTAGCCGGATGGCTGAAATAGCCAGAGAGATAGCTGACAGGCATGATTTAGGGCTCAAGGTGTTTGAAAGACAGGACATGGAGACGATGGGCATGGGAGGGCTTCTGGGGGTGGCTAAAGGAAGCAATCAACCTCCCAAGCTAATCACATTGAGTTATAGCGGAAGTGAAGGTTTTGAGAAAGCGCTTGGCTTTGTGGGCAAGGGCGTAACGTTTGATTCTGGGGGCATCTCTATTAAGCCCTCTGAAGGGATGGGTGAGATGAAGGATGACATGGCTGGTGCTGCTGCAGTTATGGCGGCAGTCGGCGCTATTGCTCAGTTGAAACCAAAGATCAATGTGACCGGCATTGTTCCGGCTACGGAGAATTTGCCCAGCGGCACGGCCTTGAAACCAGGGGATGTGGTGAAAGCCATGAATGGCAAGACTATAGAAGTCATAAGCACCGATGCTGAAGGAAGGCTTATCCTGGCTGATGCCCTGAGTTATGCTGTAAAGCAAGGGATGTCATCCCTGATAGATCTGGCTACTCTCACGGGAGCTTGTCGTGTTGCTTTGGGTACCCTTTATAGTGGTGTTTTTGGCAATGACAGGGAGTTGATAAGCAAGGTACTTAAGGCAGCAGAAAGAACGGGTGAGAGAATGTGGCAGATGCCCATGCCTGAGGAGTATAAAGAGCAAATTAAAAGTGAAATTGCCGATATCAAGAACACTGGCAACAGGTATGGCGGTGCGATCACGGCGGCTCTGTTTCTGGCTGAGTTTGTTGCCAATGTTCCCTGGGTTCATATCGATATAGCTGGTACTGCTTTCTCAGCGAAGGAGAGTGGTCATATAGTAAAAGGGGCTACCGGAGTCGGCGTCAGGACTTTAGTGGAATTAGCTTTGAGCGAGGCAAACAATGAGGAGGCTGCATGAAAGTCAAGTGGTTAGGTCATGCTTGTTTTTTGCTTACTTCCAGAGATGGGCTGAGGGTAATCACCGACCCCTACTCTGTGGGTGGGGGTATCAACTATTCTCCTATTAAGGAAAGCGCTGATGTTGTTGTAGTGACCCATGACCACGGGGACCACAATAACGTCTCTGCAATACAAGGAAAGCCTGAGGTAGTTAAAGGTAGTGGTACAAAGGCCGCCAGAGGCATTCAATTTAAGGGCATCCCCACTTTTCATGACACGTGTCAAGGCCGAGAGAGGGGGACGAACACTGTCTTTCGCTTCACCATGGATGATGTAACGCTTTGTCACCTCGGTGACTTAGGACATGTGCTCAGCACAGACCAGGTCAAAGAAATTGGAGCCATAGACGTATTGTTTATTCCTGTGGGTGGCTTATTTACCATTGATGCGGCTACAGCTAATGACGTATGTGAACAACTGAAGCCGCAGGTAATCATCCCTATGCATTTCAAGACACCCAAGTGTGCCTATCCGATAGCCGGTGTCGACGGTTTTATTAAAGACAAAAAGAACGTAAGAAAAGTAGCCGGTAGCGAAGTACAGTTCGAGTGCGGAAAACTCCCGCCTGCCGCCGAAATCGTGCTATTGCAGCCAGCTTTATAGTCATTAGAATCTGGTGACTGATATGAAGTCCGTGATTATCGAAGATTCGGATTTTGTGTTTAGCCCCCCTCCACAACTAGCTTGGGCAAGACGAGTCTTAATCAAGCCATCCGCTGGTTACTCTCTGCCGTACCCTGTAACTACAAGCCCCAAACTGCTGAATGCTATTATAAAGGCAATCAGAAGAATTAGTAATGCAGATATCCTCATTGCCGATGGGACTCCCAGCGGTGAATCAATTTACCCGATATATCAAGCTTTAGGGTATAACTTTCGTCAAGTCCTTATGCTCGATATCAGAGATTCCATTTTTATAGAGGTACAGAATCCACTGTCCGAATTCTACGCCGTCGAGAGCTTCTGGGTTCCCAATGTTGTGTTGCGCAGCGACTTCCTAATCAGCGTTAGCCCGTTTAAAGCTGGTCCTGCTTCTGGGCAATTCAGCGTCGCAAATCTTCTGAGTCTATTACCGGTGAGCAAGTATAAGAAAGGGAGATCACGTGGCTGGGGCACTCTGTATGAGCTGGGCATTGAGAAGGTTCTTGCCGACCTGTATTTTACCTTGCCCTTCGATCTAGGCATTATTGAAGCTCACCAGAAGCTCTTCTATAGCGATGATCCTACGAAGGGAAAGACAGAGGATTACGGAAAAATTCTGATTGGTGAGCCTCACGAAGTTGACCTTATGGCCTGTGAAATAGCTGAAGTCGACTGCGAGCACTTAAGACTGATTAATGAAGGCAGAGTTCAACTTGAGGATTGACAAATTCAAAAAACGAAGGTAACGAAGATTAAGAAATTTTGCGCCCTGGGTCGTTATTCTGATTGCTGACCTTTGACCTGTCATTTCAATATCTTATACGAAAGTCAGTGAAGCGCCCTGAATAGTCTGACCAGTCTATGTCTACTCTCTTGACCCAGGCTCGCGGCGGGCCCATTTTAAGTTGCTCTAATAGTCTATCCAGCTGAAACTTGTCCCCTTCAGCTTGAACTTCCACGGCATTGCCGCTGGCAAGATTGCGAACATAGCCTCTTAAGCCTAATTGCCTGGCCAAGGTTCGCACAAAATAGCGGAAATAAACACCTTGCACTCGTCCGTAAACTGTGGCGGAAAGACGCAGCACATCAGCCATTTCCCTACCTCGGGTTACCCCTCCTTATTCTTGGCTTCCCCTGCCATTCTGAGCTAGTGTGAAGGATTCTCGTTGGCTCAGTTTTCTCCAGCTGATTTAGTCCTGCTTGCTGAGCTAAAGTAATGTGCGGGGCGCTACAGATCCACACGACCTGTCAACTATCTACTCCTCGTATTCTTCAACCGGTTTCCTCTTCTTCTTGACCACTTCCACCTGTATCTGTGGTACTACCTCCGAAATCGGTTTGCTTTTCTGTGCTCCCTTTTTGGGCTTTTTGGGCTCGCGCCGTCTATAATCTCGTTTACCCATGGCTACACCTCAGCCTTTCCCAGGCGGCTTTTGCCGCCTGGCTCTCGGCAACCTTCTTGCTCCCTCCGGTTCCTCTACCCAGTACCTCCCGGTCGACCAAAATTTCAGCCGTAAATTGCTTAGTGTGATCAGGGCCAATGACTTCCACGAGCCGGTAAACCGGCGTAGGCTTTTTCTGGCCCTGGATAAGCTCCTGCACCAGTGTCTTGTAGTTTTGAGGTATCTTCCCTGCCTTCATCCTTTCCAATTCCGGCCCGATCTGCCTGAGAATAAATCGCCGCGCTTTGGCTAGCCCTTGGTCCAAATACAAAGCCCCTATCAACGCTTCCATGGCGTTTGCTAGATTGCTCGCCTTCGTCCTTCCTCCATTTGCCTCTTCACCCCGTCCTAGCAGCAGCCAATCGCCGAGTTTCAACGAAGAAGCGAGTTGAGCCAGAGTATCACGGCAAACCAGGGAAGCACGAATCTCGGTTAGCTCTCCCTCAGCTAATTTAGGGAACTCTTTATAGAGCTTGTCTGTCACAATAAGGTTAAGCACGGCATCGCCAAGAAACTCCAAGCGTTCGTTGCTGGACAGAGCGAAGCCCGGGTTTTCGTTACAATAAGAGGAATGAACGAAAGCTTGCTCGAGTAGAGACTCTTCGTGGAAAGATATCTCCAAGTTCTTCTGACAGCCATCCCAGTCAGCCATTTTCAGAATAAAGTATAGCAGCAAGGCTTAGCTAGCTCAACCTGTCGCTTCCCTATAGATGGTCCGGCCGTGGCATGAATAATCCTCTCCAGACACAGCATACTTGATGGTAAGGCTTCTTAAGCTGCGCGGAAAAGTATCTTGCAGCCTCAAAGATTTGTGTAGCCGCTAGTTGGTCTGGGCACAGATTGGAGGAATGCGCTGTGCCCATGGTTTTGCTTTTTCCAGCTGGCTGGCTAAACGGAATAATGTGGCTTCGTCACCATATCGGCCAACAAACTGCATGCCAATAGGCAGCCCTTCATCGTTCCAGTAGAGAAGAACAGATGGGGGTGGCTGCCCAATAACATTAGGTAGCGGCGCGTAATGTGCAGGCTCGGAATATTCCGTCGAATTGCAGCACGACAATCACCGGATATCGAGGCCTTGCTCACACAATAGCCTGCTGATAGTCGTCTGTTAGAGGGTAGTGTAGCGTCACCTCTACCACTCTGCTTCCACCAGATTGGCCTCTGCATTATCCTCCCCAAACCTAGCTTCTGTCTTTGGGTCCTTCTGCCTTCAATGTTATAATAGCTCGTGAGTCTACATGGATATCCTGGCCACACTTAATCCTGCCCAGAGGGAAGCTGTGGAGTCTATCAAAGGGCCAGTGCTCATCTTGGCCGGACCTGGCAGCGGCAAGACAAGGGTGATCACACATCGAGTCGCTTATTTGATTAAGACCTGCGGCGTCAGTCCCCACAACATAATGGCGGTTACCTTTACCAACAAAGCCGCCACGGAAATGAGAGAAAGATTACAGCAGCTCCTCGGGGGACTTATGGAAGCTTTGACCATAGGAACCTTTCACGCCATTTGTGCTCGAATTCTCCGCCGCGAGGGCAAAGCCATAGGCCTTGAGTCGAGCTTCGTTATCTACGACGAAGATGACCAATTAAGGTTGGTGAAACAAGTCCTGGAGGAGTTGAATGTTGATCCCAAACAATATAATCCTCAGGCTCTGCGCTCGGCCATCAGCGCTGCGAAGAGCCGTCTTATTAGCAGTGATCGCCACGCCCAGCTGGTTAGCAGCTATTTTGAGGAGATAGTCCACAGAGTCTACCAGCGCTATCAGCAACTGCTCGGCCAGGGTCAGGCGGTGGATTTCGATGACCTGTTGATGAGAACCGCGCAGTTGTTTCAGGACCATCCCGAAATCCTTAGCAGATACCAGTCAAGGTATGTTCATATCTTGGTTGATGAATTTCAAGATACCAACATTGCGCAGTATGAGTTGATGAAGCAACTCGCCGGAAAATATCGAAATCTGTGTGTGGTCGGCGATCCCGACCAGTCTATCTATTCGTGGAGGTTTGCTGATTTACGCAATATTCTGAGCTTTGAGAAGGACTATGCTGAAGCAAAGATAGTGCTTCTGGAGCAGAACTACCGTTCTACCAAGACGATTCTAGGAGTAGCCTCGGACGTCATCTCAGCCAATATACTGCGCAAGCCCAAAAAGCTATGGACGGGAAATGAGGAGGGAGCGCCGGTAACGATTATCGAAACTTATAATGCCGAGGAAGAAGCGCAGTCCGTAGTCAGAGAGATTGAGAAGCTCGTTAGCCAGCAGCAGATGTCCCTCAAGGATTGCGCCGTAATGTATCGGGTTAATGCTCAATCACGATCATTGGAGGAGACTTTCCTGAGGTATGGCGTCCCCTACAAGCTTGTCGGCGGCACTCGCTTTTACCAAAGGCAGGAGGTAAAGGATATCATTGCTTACCTTCGAGTTATCCATAATCCGCAGGACAATATCAGTCTCACCCGAATCATAAATGTTCCCAGCAGAGGCATCGGACAGAAGACCATTAGTGCGCTTCAATCCTGGGCAAACATCAACGACAGCTCCCTTTTTGAAGCGCTGAAGCAGCTGAGCCGAGATGCCAGTGGCGACGAAAGGAAGCGACTTCTTCCCTCGCGCATTGTCCAGACGCTGGCAGGATTTGATGCCTTGATAGCCAAGCTTAGCACTCACAGCCATGAGCTAAGTCTTTCTGGCCTACTGGATAAAATAGTGGAGGACACCGGATATAGAGAGTATATTTTGGATAAGGAAGACGGGGAGGAAAGATGGGAGAACGTAACGGAGTTGCGCAATGTCGCCAGTGAATATGATGAATTGGGCACTGGCGAAGCTTTGACCGCATTCTTGGAAAAGGTGAGTCTGGTATCCGATATAGATGAACTGGATGAGAGAACTGATGCAGTGACCCTGATTACGCTGCATCAAGCTAAAGGACTCGAGTTCCCCATAGTCTTTATTGTCGGTTTGGAGGAAGGAATTCTCCCCCACAGGAGGTCCTTCGACGACCCCGAAGAAATGGAAGAGGAACGTCGTCTTTGTTACGTGGGAATAACCAGAGCTAAGA
>CAZLAL010000201.1:0-3479 GCA_964557455.1 uncultured Dehalococcoidales bacterium | reverse complement strand
GTTCCAGGATAGTCATCCCCGGATAGCCACTGACCTCCCGACCGTCAAGAGTAATGGTTATCGGCTGCAAACCAACATTCTCCTTCACAACGCAGCAGGTAAAGTAACGCCCTTCAAACGGGGACTACTTATGTTTGTCTTGGCCTTCTGGCCAGTTGGTAGACACATAGGCAAAGGAGCGAGGAAAGTATCTACCTTCGCCTACTGTTCTTATACCAGTGAGCAGATCAGTACTCGCAGCACTTTTGGCAATGAAGCCGTAAGCCCCTACCTGCTTAGCAACAAACATGTTCTCATCTTCATCATACTGGGTCAGAATCAGAACCTTGGTCCCCGGATATTGTTCGGTTATCCGTTTAGTTGCTTCAAGACCACTCATTATGGGCATGACTATATCCATAACCGCCACATTCGGCGTAAGATGCTGCACTTTGTCGATGGCATCTCGGCCATCAACAGCTTCACCTATTACCTCCATGTCCTTTTGCAGACTGAGGAGGGCACAAATTCCTTCCCTGACTACGGCATGGTCATCTACCACCAACACTTTGATTCTTCTCAATGTCTTATCAAGGAATTTCTCAGCCCAAACCGTCAGTGAATCTGCCCCAACTGGCTTGATTAGATATTGTTCGGCCTCAAGCTTCAAGCCCTCATCCATGCGCCATCCCTTAATGACGCGCTTCTCCGGTGGGGCATCAACTACAATGAGCGGCACCTCTCTAAAATCCGGGCCCTGTTTCAACCACTGGTGCAACTGGAAGGCATCTCCGCGCGGCATTATAGTGCCCAAAATAATCAGGTCAGGCTTTTCCCGATGCGCGGCCTCCTCTGCCTGTAACCTGTTGTCGGCGATAAGCACCTCCCAACCTTTCGCCAATGATTTAGTGCGAATATCCTCAATGAACTCCGGCTCATCATCCACCACCAGAATCTTCAACTTCCTTTCCATTTTTCACCCCCTTGCAATTACGCGTTTCTTGGACTCTGTTTTACCCTGCTAGTAATAATAGAAGTATAAGACCCAGTCTCCCGCACAAATAGCGGTGTTTACCCCAGAAGGCAGGGAAAAATCACCGCAATTTTCTGCAGTCAATGGCTCATTTATGCAGATAATGTCTGACAATGGTGGCTGCCGAAATCAAATAGTGCCGCGAAAACTAGAGGCGGTAGTCTCAGACTGTGATAATGCCCTTGCGCAGGGCATATTTGAAGAGGTCAAGGCGATTGTGGATATCGAGCTTTCCCATCAGGCTGGTCTTATGTCTTTCTACGGTCTTGGGGCTAATCACCAGCATTCGAGCAATCTCGCGAGTAGAGTACCCTTCTACGAGCAACTTCAATATTTCTCTCTCCCGATTAGTCAATTCTTCAGCGGCGTTTTTGCTCTTTCCCGCTCCGGCTATCTGTCGATAGTCATCGACTAGAACCTTGGCTATCGATGGAGACAGAAAAGAATCGCCACGGTACACAGACCGAATAGCCGAAGTAAGCTCTGAGGCCGCCGCTGCCTTACTGATAAAACCACTGGCTCCAGCTTCAATAACGGGTAAGACATATTCTTTGTCCTGGTATTGAGTTAATACTATCACTTTCGTCGCCGGGGAATCTTTGTGTATTCGGCGAGTTGCCTCCAGTCCGTCCATAAGAGGCATAGCCATGTCCATAATCACGATGTCGGGAGCAAGCTTGCTAACCACTTCCAGCGCCTCCCGGCCATTGGTAGCCTCGCCTACTACCTCTATGTCCCCGGTAAGAGCGAGTAAGGCAGAAATACCATCCCGTACGATGGCATGGTCGTCAGTCACCAGTACTCTTATCTTCTCCATACCTAATGTCCTGACCAATTGGAATCTTGGCCCAAACCGTAGTTCCAGCACCGATGCTGGAGTCAACACCGCTGGTACCGCCGAGAAAACCAATCCTCTCTCTCATACTGAATAATCCACGCCCTCGCCCTGTTTCCTCCACGTCGGTGATTCTGGAAACGTCAAATCCCTGCCCGTCATCGCTAATACGTAGCGAGAACTCATTCGGCTGATATACCATCGCTATGTAAACATTCTTTGCTTTAGAATGCTTAACAATGTTGCCAATGCTTCCTTGAAAAACGCGGAAAAGAGCAGCTTCAACGTCGGCAGGGAACCGCATCTCTGTTCCCTTCACCTCCACAGTGACGTTAATGTCTAGGGGCTGAAGCCTGCTCTTCGCGTGCTGGCGAACAGCGGCGACTAAACCAAGCGTATCCAGTACCGCAGGGTGGAGATTGGAAATTATCCTGCTTACTTCCTTGTGTACCTGCACTGTCAGAGATTGCACCTTTTTCAATCCGGCCATCAACTGCGCATCTTGATTACCAGACTTTGCGTATATTTCCATCAGGGCTTCTAGCTGAAGCGCTATCCCGGAGAGCGATTGACTCGTCTCATCGTGTAGCTCACGAGCAATCCTCCTTCGTTCCTCCTCCTCTGCTACAAGATTCTGTCGTGCCAGCCTGCGTAGTCTTTCTCGTGCTTTTCTTAGCCGCTCGTACAGTATTGCGTGCTCGATTGCCATCCCGAGTTGGTCCCCGATTGAGTGTAAGAGATGCACATCCTCTTTGGTAAAGGAATGTGGCACACGGCTAGCAACATTCATCACACCCAAAACGTTGTCCTTCGCTCGCAGGGGGACACTGATAAACGCTTTTAAACCCTCCGAGCTTACCAGGTCAAGCCGAGCCGCATCTGGTTCTGAAGAAATGTCCTCCAGTAAGACTGCCCTGCCACTTTTGACTACTTTTCCCGCCACCCCTTCTCCCAGATTAAGACGCATCTCTTCGGCATACTTATCAGACAAACCGTGATGGACTTTGTAGGATAGGGTTTGATTAGGTTCATCCAACAGCATTATTCCTCCAACGCTCCCGTCCATGATGCTGAGCACATTATCCAGGCCGATTTTGAGAATAGCATCCAGGTCATGCAGGCCGCTGATTGCCGCCGAGACTCGGCTCAAAGCCACCAAGTCATGATAGTGTTTGTCACCGCTAGTATTCTGAGCAGAAAGCTCTAGACCAGAACTAGCCGGATCAACAGCTTTGTCAACCCTATCATTTTTCTTCATCACCCGTTCTTCACAAAACAGTTCTACATTTAAGCCTATACAAAACAACCGTGTTTTGCAACCTCTCGCGCTTGCCACGACCCCTGGCAGCGGAGCCACTGACTAATCGCAGCTAGAAACCGACCAGGGGCTACAGACCAGTCTATCAGTCAACCAGAGGAAGGACTTAGCTGGGAAGCTGGCGTCAGCAGAACTAACACACGCTATCAGCATAAATCAGTTTGACACGCTGCAGTCTAAGGATGACGTCTAGAGGTTACTGTTGGCGGAGAGGGTGGGATTCGAACCCACGGTCGAGGAAACCCCGACACACGCTCTCCAGGCGTGCCTGTTAGACCACTCCAGCACCTCTCCGCGGAGAGGGTGGGATTCGA
>CAZLAL010000200.1:0-3506 GCA_964557455.1 uncultured Dehalococcoidales bacterium | reverse complement strand
GGTAGTCGTTAATCAGTTGACTCGTTTTCCTGGCGTCTATTTCACATTAGAAAGGGACCCTTCAAGCGGGCGAGAATTATGTCTCGCTAAGCTTGTTGCCGAGCATGGGGCCTGGCTTGATTTTGACACTTCCAGTCGAGACGTAATTTCCGTGAAGGTTAGCGGTAAACGGAAGATACCGATTACCACTTTGCTGCGTGCTATCGGCTTTGCGGATGACGAGACGTTACTTTCACTTTTTCAAGATGTAGACAACTCGCCGGAGCATGCTTTCATCCGCTCTACAATAGACCGAGATCCCCTAATCAAGAACAAAGCGGATGCGCTACTCGATATTTATAGAAAACTGTCATCCGGTGAACCTCCTAGCCTTAGTAGTGCTCAGGCCTTGCTGAATAACTTCCTATTTAATCCTCGTCGCTATAGCCTGGGCAAAGTGGGCCGTTACAAGCTTAATAAGAAATTAGGACTGAATATGCCTGAGAACTGCACTGGCTTGACTCCTGATGATTTAGTACAAATAGTCGCCCGTATTATTTCCGTTAACCTTAGCAAGGAACCTCCCGATGACATTGACCATTTGGGCAATCGGAGAGCCCAAGCGGTAGGTTTTCTCATACAAAAGCAGTTTCGCATCGGCTTATTGAGATTGGAGAGAGCCATCAAGGAACGGATGAGTATTCTTGGCCCCGAAGCCGCCACTCCTGGCGCCTTAATTAACATTCGTCCGGTAGCAGTTGCCATCAGGGAGTTCTTCGGCCGTTCGCAGCTATCTCAATTCATGGATCAGACGAATCCACTAGCTGAACTCACTCACAAGCGTCGCCTTTCCGCCATGGGACCCGGAGGTCTTTCGCGGAAACAAGCCGGATTTGAGGTACGTGACGTCCATCATTCTCATTACGGCAGGATCTGTCCTATAGAAACGCCTGAAGGACCAAACATTGGCCTTATTGGCTCTCTGGCTACTTACGCTTCGGTTAATCAATATGGTTTTATAGAGACACCGTATCTTAAGATCATACACGAAGTGCCCAATAGGGTGGAAGACCTGATGGGGAGAACAATTAGAGAGGATATAGCGGCTAGCAAGGGCAAACTCGTGGCCAAAAGCGGCGCATTAGTCACGAAGAAGCTTGCGCAAAGCCTATCTTCTCTTCCGGCTCGGAACATCAAGGTAGTACCTTTTGTTTCTAACCAAACGACTTATTTGACGGCCGATGAAGAAGATCAATATGCCATTGCTCAAGCCAATGCTCCTCTTAGCACAAGAAACGAGTTTGTCTATGACAAGGTTGAGGTTAAAAGGGGAGACAAGTATTTTAAGGAATCAATAGACAAAGTAAGCTTTATCGATGTTTCACCGAAACAATTATTTAGTATAGCTGCCTGTCTTATCCCGTTTCTCGAACATGATGATGCTAACCGAGCTTTAATGGGCTGCAATATGCAGCGACAAGCGGTGCCATTATTACTCCCCGAGTATCCTCTGGTAGCCACGGGTATGGAAAAGGAAGTGGCTAAATATAGTGGACAGATGATATTTTCTCCTGATGATGGCATAGTTACTTCGGCAACAAGCTCACAAATTGTAGTGAAACCTCAGAAGCGTGGGGAGCACATACTCAATTTAACAAAATTTGCCAGAACCAATCAGGGGACCTGCATCAATCAGCATCCCATTGTAAACAAAGGTGACAGAGTCAGGAAGGGGCAGGTGTTGGTAGACAGTTTTTCACTAGATGGCGGAGCCCTCGCACTGGGACATAATGTCATCTGTGCTTTCATGAGTTGGGAGGGATACAACTTTGAAGATGCCATTATTATTAGCAAAAGACTGGTTAAGGATGATGCCTATACCTCGATTCACATTGAGAAGTATGAGATAGAGGAGCGCGATACCAAACTCGGCCCCGAAGAAATCACCAGAGATATCCCTAACATCAGCGAAGAGAGTCTGGCCAACCTTAATGAGATGGGTATTGTACGTATTGGAGCTGAGGTGAGGGCCAACGACATCTTGGTCGGGAAGATTAGTCCCAAGGGTGAAACTGAACCTTCAGCGGAAGAAAAACTATTGCGGGCTATCTTTGGGGAAAAAACACGAGAAGTGAAGGATAGCTCTCTCAAGATGCCGTCAGGCGAGTGGGGAAGAGTCATCAGGACTGCAATTTTTTCTCGTGACAACCATGATGAATTGCCGGCTGGAGTCAACAAACTGATACAGGTGTGGGTTGCTCAGAAACGGAAAATTTCAGTGGGAGATAAGATGTCAGGCAGACATGGCAATAAGGGGGTTGTGTCTATCGTAGTGCCCGAGACCGACATGCCATTCTTGCCCGATGGCACACCCGTAGACATTATACTTAATCCTCTCGGTGTTCCCTCGCGCATGAACATTGGGCAGGTTTTGGAGGCTCATTTAGGCTGGGCAGCACAGACGCTAGGTTTTGCCGCCGTTAATCCTATTTTTGATGGTGCCGACTCCCTGACCATCGAGGATGACCTGGCCAGGACCTGGATAGCCTGGAAAGCTGGCGCTGTCAACTTCAGTCCTGAAGACCCCGGAAATGCCAGGATGGACCAGGAAAAGGTGGCAACATGGCTTGCTAGTCATGGGTTTAATGCAGCAGACATAATGGACGGAACAGAGCCAGGCTCAGCACGAAGAGCTGCTCTCTGTCTGTGGCTTGAGGAACTGGCCATAGCTGACAATCAACACCTTAGAACCCTGAGTGATGAAGACTTAGAACAGCTGACACGAAAAGTCTACACAGAACAAAAGCTCTATCCTCCTACTTTTGGCAAAATGGAGCTTAGAGATGGGAGGACCGGCGAGCTGTTCGACAACCCGATAACTGTGGGCAACGTATACATGATGAAACTGATCCACCTTGTTGGTGATAAGGTACATGCTCGTTCCACTGGTCCCTACTCGCTCATCACTCAACAACCGTTGGGAGGCAAAGCTCAATTTGGTGGTCAGAGATTTGGTGAGATGGAGGTATGGGCATTAGAAGGGCACGGCGCTGCTCATACGCTTCAGGAGATGCTGACAATAAAGTCAGACGATGTGATGGGCCGAGCCAAAGCTTACGAGTCGCTTGTTAAGGGCGAGGATATTCAACAGCTTGGCATCCCCGAATCGACCAAGGTTTTGTTTATGGAGCTACGTAGTTTAGGCTTTGCTGTCGAATTACTCAGCGAGGGGGAAAATGTCTCAATTTGACGGAATAAATGGCATTCGGATAAGCCTTGCCTCACCCGAACAAATCAGGAGCTGGTCTCATGGCGAGGTAACTAAGGCGGAGACGATAAACTACCGCACCTTGAAGCCAGAAAGAGATGGGCTATTTTGTGAGAGAATTTTCGGACCTGTCAAGGATTTCGAATGCCACTGCGGAAAATATAAGAAGGCGAGATATAAAGGAGTAATTTGTGACAAATGCGGTGTTGAGGTAGCCCATTCCAGCGTACGGCGGGAACGCATAGGACACATAGAGTTA
>CAZLAL010000199.1:0-3718 GCA_964557455.1 uncultured Dehalococcoidales bacterium | reverse complement strand
CGACGTGCCTCTAAATCTGGAGCTGAAGCTTGAGGTATGGGACAGTCCAAATTCAGCCGGGGTAGTTATTGACGCGATAAGATGCGCTAAACTAGCCCTTGATCGTGGCTTGAGCGGAGCCATAGTAGGTCCCTCGGCTTATTTCATGAAATCTCCACCTATTCAATACTCTGACGAGGAAGCCCGTATAAGGACTGAAGCGTTTATTGCGGGGGAAGAGCAAGAGGAACCCGTTTCTTTGCCTGAGTTACCGCGAGTCAAGGTTGAGGGATAGGTCACTACGGTGACGGAAGTAATAGCTCCAAGTGATATAGGTTGGCGGGCCTGTCTGACGCCTCAGGCTTGTCATGGTCCAGAGGTCTCAGGTTGCTGGAACTTGCCTTAAGTTCTTCGCATGAGGGCGAGCGAACTGAAAGCGCCATTTTCGTCACGAAGACTCTCTATTGTGCAACAGATGTAAGCGCCAGGATTATTGCCCTGCTCCTCGGCAACAGTAAACTAACGGTGAGAGCTGAATGAGTCTAATAGATGTTCGGCGCAAGTTAGGTTATCGTATTGCCAGTCCGATAGTCAGAGTGTTGAGCAAAACTGGGATAACGCCCAATGCTCTGACGTTTATCAATCTGGCTCTCAGTATAGTTGCGGCCTATGTTATCGCTACCGGGCATCTTGCTCTCGGTGGGGCTTTTGTCCTAATTTCAGGGTTGTTTGACCTCCTTGACGGGGCCTTAGCTCGCTTCACCGACCAGACTACGAAGTTTGGCGCGGTCTTGGATTCCACATTTGACCGTATTTCTGAAGCTGTGACGCTCTGTGGTCTGGCTATTTGGTACGTACCACAAGAAGGGGCCACTCTAGAGATCGTCCTTATATTTGTTGTCTTGATTGGTTCTTTCCTGGTTAGCTACGTTAGGGCTAGAGCAGAAGGACTCGGCTGGGACTGTCGGGTTGGCTTGTTTACCAGAGCAGAACGGGTTATAGTATTAGCAGCAGGGTTGTTGACCAAGCAGGTTCTTATCGCGTTATGTATTTTAGCCGTCTTCGTTCTTGTCACCGTAGTGCAAAGATTGGTTTATTTATGGAAGCAAGGGCAAGTCAGGGGTGATTGAGTGTCTGTTGTAGCTGTTGTGGGAGGGCAATGGGGGGACGAAGGCAAAGGAAAGATAATTGACCTCTTAGCGGAAGAGGCAGAGGTAGTAGCTCGTTTTTCCGGTGGCGACAATGCTGGTCACACCGTAGTCAACCCTCATGGTGAGTTCCGTCTGCATCTGGTTCCATCCGGCATTTTCTACCCCCGAGTAAGCTGCATTATCGGTAATGGTGTAGCTGTTAACCCAAAAGTGCTGTTGGAAGAGCTAGATAACCTGGAAAAGCACGGCGTCAGTACGAATCGCCTTTTTATTAGCGACCGCGCTCACCTAATCATGCCTTATCATATCCTCCTTGACAGGTTGGAAGAGGAAAGGCGTAGCGAAGGCGCCATCGGTACTACACGCAGAGGAATTGGGCCTGTCTTTGCTGACAAAGTGGCTCGTGTGGGAATCCGCGCTGGAGACTTGTTGGATAAGGATGTGTTTCTGAGCCGCCTGAAGTCGGCTCTGGAACTCAAAAATATGATTCTAACCCGAGTATATGAGGTTCCGCCTCTGTCGCTTGATGAGCTGTATCAGCAGTATTGCCATTATGGGGAGCGGATTATCCCGTTCATCCGGGAAACAGGCTCCATGATACGGGAAGCAGCGTCCAAGGGGCAGCTTGTCTTGCTGGAAGGGGCTCAAGGAGCTTTGCTTGACCCGGACTTCGGTACATATCCGTACGTGACGTCCTCTTCTCCATTGGCGGCTGCAAGCTGTATTGGGGCGGGCTTGGGACCAAGAAGAATCGACCGCGTGGTGGGTATATTTAAAGCATATAACAGCAGGGTCGGTGCCGGCCCTATGCCCACAGAGCTAAAAGACGAAGCTGGCGACTTAATACGAGAAAAGGCTCATGAGTATGGTACTACCACAGGAAGGCCACGAAGATGTGGCTGGTTTGATGCCGTGGCAGGCCGTTTCAGCGTTCAAATAAATGGCATCACTGATATGGTTGTGACTCACCTTGATATTTTCGATGGTTTCCCTGTAATCAAAATATGCACGGCTTATAAGTTTAGAGACCAGGTGCTGACTTCTTTTCCCAGCGATGTCGGGGTACTGGAAGAGTGCCAGCCTATCTACGAGGAAATAGATGGTTGGCAAGACTCAATTAGTGAGATTCGGAATTTCAAAGATCTGCCCGCAGGAGCCCGCAATTATCTATCGCGGCTGGAGGGTCTCATGTCGTGCCCCATCAATCTGGTTTCCATAGGACAGGATAGGAAACAAGTCATCAGCAAGAAATCTAAGGTGCGAGGTGCGAAACCCTAGGCAGGGGGACGATAGTGCTCGCCCTCATCCAAGTGTAAATGGCTGGAACTCTGGAGACACTTGAACTAACACAGTTGAATCTGGTGAGGGCTCAGAAATCGGGACTTAGAGCTTAGCGGGGAACAGGTAAATCCAACTTGTACTTCTTCAGCGTCGCCGCTATAAGATCGGCTGATTTTTCATCAGGCTCAACTAAGGGCAAGCGAGGCTTGCCAACCGGAAAACCCGCGTAGTTCAGGGCCCACTTGACAGGTGCAGGATTTGAGACGACGAACAGGGCATCGACCAGGGGCAGTAAGTGGCGGTGCAGTCTGGCTGCTTCTTGTGGTTCGCCGTTAAGAAACTTGTCAATGATATCCTTTATCTGTATGCCCACTAGATGAGAGGCAACGCTGATTACACCGTAACCACCGAGAGCAAGTACAGGGATGGTGTCGCTATCATTGCCGCTGTAAACTAAGAAATCCTCCTTGGTTCCCTCAATAATCTCAGATATCTGCCAAAGGTTGCCACTGGCCTCCTTTACACCAACAATGTTATCAATTTGACTCAGCCTGATCAGTGTATCGGCAGCTAGGTTCGCAACCGTACGCGATGGCACATTGTAGATGATAATAGGCAAGCGGGTACTCTCTGCAATGGCTTTGAAGTGCTGCCACAACCCTTCCTGCGTCGGCCGACTGTAATAAGGGACTACTAGGAGACAAGCATCAACGCCAATTCTCTCCGCCTCCTTAGTCAATTCCTGGCTTTCCCTAGTGTTATAGTTGCCCGTGCCAGCCACTACTGCTCCTCGGTTAGCTATTGCCGACTTCGCTTCAGCGAAAAGCCGTAGCTTTTCTTCGCGGCTCAGTGTTGGAGATTCGCCAGTGGTGCCTGCGACCAAAACCCCATCGCTACCTGAGTCCAGCAAGGACATTGCCAGTTTCTTAGCTTGTTGATAGTCAACTTCGCCGCGGGCATCAAACGGTGTGACCATGGCGGTTAATAGGCGGCCCAGCTTATTAGTTGCCCGATATCTTGAAGAGCTTCCAGGAAAGGCTGGATCACTCATTTAGACCGGCCAGACTCCCTCTGAGGCTTATCAAACCCCTCACTATCCCCTCTTCAGCGATTTGTATGGCGTTCAGCGCTGCGCCCTTACGCAGATTGTCAGCCACTATCCACATAACGAGTCCGTTGGGATGTGAGACGTCTCTTCTGATTCGGCCTACAAATACATTGTCTGACCCACTAGCGGCCCATGGTTGTGGGTAGAAACTGACGGTGGGGTCATCCAGTACCCTGACACCGGGAGACTGGGCCAAAAT
>CAZLAL010000198.1:0-2760 GCA_964557455.1 uncultured Dehalococcoidales bacterium | reverse complement strand
TCAAGTTGGAGGAGACATGTTAGCGCTGGAAGGCATCAAGATTCTGGACTTATCAAGGTTAGTCCCAGGTGCATTTTGCACCATGCTTCTAGGAGATCTGGGCGCTGAAGTACTAAAAGTCGAGGCCCCCGGGCTGAGTGAGTTCAGTGCTTCGTCCGAAGCCCTTCACAGAGAGGAAAACCAAAGGGCAGCAGCCTACTATGCCCCCGATCGCAATAAGAGGAGCATCGTGGTCAACCTGAAGTTGGAAGCGGGACGAGAAATATTTCACCGTCTTTCCCGAGATGCAGACGTTATTGTCGAAGGTTTCAGGCCCGGAGTAGCGAAACGCTTGGGCATAGACTACGACACCATAAGTAAGTTGAATTCCAGGATCGTTTATTGCTCCCTCAGTGGCTACGGACAGGACGGGCCTTACCAGGCCTTTCCCGGGCACGACATCAACTATATAGCTATGGCAGGGATTCTAGGATTGATGGGCTTCAGCGACAGGCCTCCAGTCATTCCTCTGAATCTGGTCGCTGATTTTGCCGGAGCTGCACTATACGGAGCTTTAGGTATTCTAGCGGCTTTAGTGGCTAGAAGTAAGACAGGCAAGGGACAACACGTCGACGCAGCTTACATGGATGGCGCGATTTCACTCATGAATTGGTTCAATTGTGGTTACTTCTTTGACGGCTCCATGCTGAAGAGAGGTCAATCGTGGCTTCATGGCGCCTATCCATATTACAGCGTGTATGAAACCAAAGACGGTAAATACATTACGATTGGCTGCCTGGAGCCGCACTTCTGGCAGAACTTATGCCGATTCCTGGACAAGGAAGAATATATCTCCCATCAGTTCGCTCTGGAACATACCTTCCATCAGCCGGAAGATGATAAGTGGAATGAAATCCGCTCCTCGTTGCAGGAAATTTTCCTCACTAAGACAAGAGATGAATGGTTTGAATTGTTAATTCACAACGATGTGCCTGTCGGCAAAGTCTACACACCAGACGAAGTCTTTACTGACCCGCAGGTACTTCATCGTCAAATGGTAATAGAGGTAGAACACCCTGCTTTTGGCAAGATCAAACAAGTTGGCATAGCTCCGAAGCTCTCAAGCACACCAGGAAGGGTGAGAAGTCTATCCCCGCTTACTGGTGAACATACTGACGAAGTGCTGCAGCAATTAGGCTACCAGCGCACAGAAATCAAAGACTTACGCCGGAGAGGAGTAGTACAGTAGAGGAATTGGAATGGCTGAAAAATGCATTTTTTGCCGCATTGTCTCGCATGAGGTGCCTGCCGACATAGTTTATGAGGATGAAGATTTCCTAGCATTCAGGGATATACTACCCAAAGCGCCTACACACGTGCTTATTATACCTAAGACTCATATCACATCTCTGGCTGAACTAAGTAAGGAACACGAAGAGCTTGCCGGACGCCTTATAGTCCTAGCCAAGAAGCTGGCTGAAAAAGAAGGGATAGCCAAGAAAGGCTATCGCCTGGTTATTAATTGCGGCTCTGAAGGGGGGCAACTGGTGCCTCATCTTCACCTTCATCTTATTGGTGGCAAGCAATTGGATGCCAGGCTTGGCTAGTGTGCCACACAAAATACGGCCCATCTCAGGTATTTCGCCGGACCCTATAGAGCTCAGTCTGAACTTTTCGACAGGTTACAGAGACCTCAGCCTATCGACTAATTCCTGTACACACTCATCAGGGGTTGATGCTCCAGCCGTGATGCCAACGTCATCCTTACCACCCAGCCAGGAAGTGTCCACTTCATCTGCTGTCTCTACCAAATGAGTCTCCACCAAAGGAGAACATATTTCGACAAGATGTCTCGTATTGGCACTATCAGTTCCGCCTATCACTATCATGAGTTGGGTCCTGCGAGCCAATTCCAGGGCAGCTTTTTGTTGAGCCTGCACCACTTTACATAAAGTATTGACAAGACGAATCTCCTCAACATTCGACCCCGCCTTTTCCGTAAGCTGTGCGGCAAACTTGATAAAGGCAGATTCGTTTTGGGTCGTCTGGGAGATGATGCCCAGGCGCGACAACGATTTTCCTGACTGAAATATTTGTTTCATGTCCAGGGCGGCTATACCATTTTCTCCTGCCCAGCCTAGCAGTCCTTTCACCTCAGAGTGCTTTTCGTCTCCGAATATGATAACGTCAAAACCAGCTTCAGCTAATGCCTTGGCTGCCTTTTGGGCTTTGCGGACTATCGGACAAGTAGTGTCAATGACTTGGATGTGATGCAGCTGAACCTCGGATAATACTGCTGGGCTTACACCATGGGTGGTAATCGCGAGGATTCCACCTCGGGCCTGGTCGAGACGACTAATAGCCTTTACTCCCAGATTGGCCAGTGTTTCCACCAGAAGGCGATTGTGTGCTAGAGGCCCCAGCGTTTGTACTTCTCCATATTGATGAACTGCCTCCTTCAACATCGTGATAGCCCGTCTGACGCCAAAGCACAGGCCCAGTTTCTCAGCTTTCACAATCTTCATGTTCTTCATAAGCCCCTCGATATTCCGGCGGCAAGAGAGCAGCGATTTCTCTCATCAGCTCTGTGGTCAATAATTGCATCTGCGACTTACTCATCCTGCCGGAGGCTGGAGGCAGTTTGAATGGTTTGCCAATCTTAACAACTACGCGAGGGCGTTTCCACAGCCAGTTTATGCCATTAATCTTGTCTGTGCCGCTGATGCCGACAGGAAGAAGAGGCACATCCATTTTTGAGGCTATGACTGCCGAGCCCGGCCT
>CAZLAL010000197.1:0-5823 GCA_964557455.1 uncultured Dehalococcoidales bacterium | reverse complement strand
TCGTATGCTGAGATGAGAAATCAAACGGGAGGCGATGGTTTTCTCAGGTAGTCCTCAATAGCCGACTTAAGCGCCTCCTCGGCCAGGACGGAGCAGTGCATCTTGACCGGCGGCAGGCCGTCCAGGGCTTCAGCGACCGCCCTGTTGGAGATTTGCAGCGCATCGTTTATGCTCTTTCCCTTCACTATCTCAGTGGCCATGGAACTGGTGGCGATGGCGGCTCCGCAGCCGAAGGTCTTGAACTTAGCGTCAACGATGATGCCGTCTTTGACTTTGATGTAGAGCTCCATAATATCGCCACAAACTGGATTGCCCACGCGCCCCACGCCATCAGGGTTCTCCATCTCGCCGACGTTCCGGGGATTTTTGAAGTGCTCCATCACCTTGTCGCTGTACTGGGACCAGATATCAGGCATTTGTTTCACCCCTGTTCTGGCGTCTTGAACAGCGGGGACATGGCCCTCAGCCTGGCGACGATTGCCGGCGTGACCTCCAGGACTCGGTCTACGTCTGCTTCAGTGTTTTCTCGCCCCAGGCTCAATCTGAGCGAGCCATGGGCTTGTTCAGGGGGAAGCCCCAGCGCCAGAAGAACGTGGGACGGTTCCAGGCTCGCCGAGCTACAGGCCGAGCCGGTAGAAACAGCTATCCCCTCTAAATCAAGACTTAACAGCATGGATTCGCCTTCTACAAAGTCCACGCCTATGTTGACATTGTTGGGCAGCCTTCTCACGGGATGACCATTAAGCTGCAGGTGGGGGATCTTCTCCAGGAGACCTCTGACCAGCTTATCCCGCAGACGAGTCAGTCTTTCTGCTTCCTGGTTCAACTCCTCTCCAGCCAGCTCCACTGCCTTGCCCAGCCCGACGATACCGGGCAGATTTTCTGTGCCTGCCCGGCGCCTTTTTTCTTGCTCTCCGCCATGAATGAGGGGGACCAGTTTGGTGCCTTTCCTGACGTATAGTGCCCCCACTCCTTTCGGTCCATACAGCTTGTGCCCTGAGATGGCGAGCAGGTCCACCTTAAGTTTGTCCACATTCACCGGTATATGCCCGACGGTCTGCACGGCATCGCTGTGGAAGTGAATCCCGGCCTGTTTAGCGATATCGCCTATCTGTTCCACGGGCTGGATCGTGCCTACCTCATTGTTAGCATGCATGATTGAGATAAGGATGGTCTTACTTGTAATAGCTTTCTTGACATCGTCCGGGTCAACCAGACCATATTTGTCCACCGGCAGGTAGCTTATCTTGAATCCCCTTGTTTTGAGGTACTTGCATACCTCGAGCACGGCGTGATGCTCAAGGGGGGTGGTGATGATATGATTCCCCTTATTTTCGCTGGCGAAGGCGATGCCCTTCAGGGCGAAGTTATCGGCCTCCGTTCCCCCGCTGGTGAAAATGATCTCATCGCTACGAGCGCCGATAAGTTCCGCTACCTTAGTCCTGGCCTCTTCTATGGCTTTCTTGGCCTCCTGTCCATAAGCGTGGAGGCTCGAAGGATTACCAAATCCGTCCGAGAAGAAGGGCAGCATGGCCTTCACGACTTCAGGGTGGGTCGGGGTGGTGGCAGCGTTGTCCAGATATATTCTTTGCATCTAAACCTCTACCGGTGCGGGAGGAGTATGAAACTGTCTCATCCCCCTAGATTTTAACGCATTCTAGCATTTAAGGTATTTGTCTCTCAAATTCCGGAAGGGAAGAGGCAGAGCGGCAGGCAGGTTGGCAGCGCCAAAGCCCTATATTAGCAGTCGGCCGCCGGCAATCGCCTTGCAGTCCCCTTTAGGTTAATGAGATTTTAACATTCGGGCGCTATGATATAATTCGTTTTGTTCTGTATATTTGTATTCGGGGAGATGCAGACCGAAAAGGTTTACATACAGTGAAAAGAATTGTTTTGTTCGTAATCGCTGGCCTTCTGGTGATAGCGTCGGCGCTGCCTGGCTGCACAGGAGCAAAACCCGAGCCAGTACTGTATATCTTCGAAGATGGGAAAATTAATGTCGGCATAGCTGGACAGCTGAACTGCACGGCCGGTGCGATGCAATGGACAGGCGCCGTGCTGGCGCAGGAGGTAATCAACGGCAACGGCGGAATAGATATAGACGGTCTATCCCATATCTTAGAGCTGGTTCCAATAGAGACCGGAGAAGAAACCGTGGACCCGAGCGGTCTAGCCGGCGCGGCGAATCTTACGGCCGCGATAGACAGCGTGGATTTCATCGTCGGCGGTTTCCGGGCGGAAGCCGTTGAGGTTTATCGAAACGTGGCTATGGAGGAAGGTGTCATTTTCATCAATTGTGGTGCTGCTGCAGAGACGCTACAGCACAGCGTAGTGGACGATTACGCGGGCTACCGGTTCTGGTTTAAGGGCACTCCGTACAATGAGTATTTTTGGGGGCAGAGCGTTGTAAGGACAGTCGAAGCGGTGGCAATGAAGCTCAGAGAGGAAATGGGAGTAGCGGCTGATTACGTACTTAATGCTACCATAGTTGCTGACAATTCGGGATGGGCCTATGAGCAAGTGGTGGTAATCAGCGAATTATTGGAGGCTACAAACGTGAATCTTATCCACAGCCCATACTGGGTAGATGCAACGGGGAACACAGCAGGGATGCAGAGTGTGCTGGCGTCAGTAGCGAGCCTGGACCCCCAGTTCATTATCCCCGTCTTCTCCGCAGATGCGGGAGTTCTCTATGATATGTTGCGGCCATCTTATGTACCGAATGCTATGTCGGTGGGCATCAACGTACTGGCCCAGCTCAAGTCTCCCTGGGCGGCTGAACTTGGCAATGCTCCGGGTGAGGAACAGCCTGCCTGCGCTTATGAGGTCATTGTGGATACCTGGGCAGAGGGGTTAAAGCAGACGGGCGAGACGCCAATCTTCCTTGACGCATTTATGATCGCTTCTGGAGGAGAGTATCCGCTCTATACTGCGGCCACCTATGACGCCCTTTTGCTGCTGGCAGATGTCATCGAAGCAGTGGCGTCCTACGATGCCGAGCAAGGAGTTGCCAGCGCGTGGGCCGATGACATTATCGAGTGGCTGGAAGATCCGGCAAACGCCCAGGCGACCACAGCTGGCCAGATAGCTTATTATCCCCGGCCGGAAACCACAGGTATGGGAAAGCAGGCGCTTACCGAGGCTCAGGTAGGCTCGTTGTATGATCTTGCTAGCTATAACTATACGTATACCTATGCGGCCAGTGACTGGACAATGCCGCCCCATACCACTCATGACCTGGTCTACGGTCCCGGCTACTTGACGGGTATAGGCGCCCAGTGGCAGTGGGACGAAGGGGCTGGCGAGTGGCAGAAGGTGGGAGTCTGGCCAATGGATTTCGGGGATGAGTACGACGAGGCCTTGACCGACCAGTACGGGTGCTGGAACTTTGCCTACAACGGCACGAAGGCCCTGGTTATACCGCAGAGCGTAATAGACCACCACAAACCGTAGAGCAGTCGGCGCAGCGTCATTCTGAACTGTCAAATCGAGCCCAAAATACAAATGGCAAAGCCAGGTGATTGTGGCATTTGAGCCTTTCGGACCTGCAGTGTGTTTGTGATTTGGATTGTGACATCTGGAATTTCGGTCAACTGTATTGGCACGCTTCGCTCGCAATGACAAAAGAGAAGAAGCTGGCAATGATAAGACGTGTGGCGGCTAGACATTGCCTGGCGATGAGGGTATACTAGCTGGCACGTTTGCAAAGCTGCATTAGTCACAAGGAGGCTGAGCAAGGATGGATGAAGTAACTATTTCCCGTGCCATTGTTGAAAGCTACACGAAGGACTTCATGGAGGGCATGGAGGCCGACGTAGCTGTGGCCGGGGCGGGGCCATCCGGGCTTGTCGCTGCATATTATCTGGCGAAACAGGGAGTAAAGGTAGTTGTTTTTGAGAAGCAGCTTCGTATCGGGGGTGGCATGGCTGGCGGGGGGATGATGTTCAATCGCATCGTTCTGCAGAGGGAAGGCAAACGCATATTGGATGAATTCGGCGTGTCCATGCAGGAGTACCAGAAGGGCTATTATGTCGCTGATGCCCTGGAAGCTATTGCCACCATCTGTGCAACGGCGATAAGAGCCGGAGCGAAGATTTTCAATTCGATTAGCGTTGAAGATGTGATGATTCGGGAAGGTGACAGGATAGACGGGCTTGTTCTGAACTGGAGCGCAGTGTCCTGGTCGAATCTACATGTCGACCCCCTAACTGCAAGGTGCAAGGTGGCAATCGATGCCACCGGGCATGATGCTGAGATCTGCCGTATTGTGGTAAGGAAGATAGGTGCTAAGTTGAGGACGAAGACGGGAGAAGTGATAGGAGAGAAATCCATGTGGGCTGAGAAGGGGGAGAAAGAAATACTGGACAATACCAGGGAAGTCTATCCCGGATTAGTCGTGACTGGTATGACAGCTAATGCGGCTTTTGGTTCCCCGAGGATGGGGCCCATTTTTGGCGGTATGCTTCTATCCGGTAAGAAGGCCGCACAGATAGCCATAAGATTGCTTAAGCAAGGCTAGAATTACCAGGTCAAACGCATTCCAATTGTCAGGCTGAGCGATACTGTGGTGTCTCCGGATTCTGCACCTCGCTCGGAATGACAGGGGTGATTGCAGGAATCGTCATGGCGAAGACAATAGCGGAAATCAACGAGAAAATCAGAAAGGGCAAGGCTGTAGTGGTGACTGCCGAGGAGGTGATTGACATCGCCAGAGAGAAAGGCATACGTAGAGCGGCCGAGGAGATTGATGTGGTTACCACGGGCACCTTCAGCCCTATGTGCGGCTCTGGCGCTTTCCTCAATACTGGACATGCCACGCCGAGGACAAAACTTGGCGGCGGCAAGGTCTACCTCAACGATGTTGCAGTCTATACGGCAATGGCGGCGATGGACATTTTCATCGGCGCGACTTCCCTTCCCGATGACGACCCCAGGAATAGGTTCTATCCGGGGGAGTTCAACTACGGGGGTGGACATGTGATACAGGAGCTGGTAGCGGGCAAAGATATAAGACTTACCGCCACTGCCTACGGAACGGACTGCTACCCTGGGAAGAAACTGGAAACGCTAATCAATATCAAGGACCTGAATCAAGCGATTCTATTTGATATTCGAAATTCCTATCAGAACTATAATGTGGCGGTCAACCTCTCGGATAAGCTTATCTATACCTATATGGGAGTGCTTAAGCCGCATCTGGGAAATGCCAACTACACTACAGCAGGGCAACTGTCACCGCTGTTGAACGACCCTTACTACAAGACCGTAGGAGTGGGGACGAGGATTTTCCTGGGAGGCGGCGTAGGCTATGTGGCCTGGCATGGTACGCAGCACAACCCGGCTGCTCCCAGGGGAGATAACGGTGTGCCGCGGGAAGGAGCAGGGACGCTGGCTGTGATTGGAGATTTGAAGCAGATGAAGGCGGAGTGGCTGGTGGGGGTAAGCATGCTCGGTTACGGCGCCAGTTTAGCCGTAGGCATAGGTGTCCCGATACCCATACTTTCTGAGGAGATTCTCCGCTATACTACAGTAAGCGATGCTGACATCCTTGCGCCCGTCGTGGACTATTCCGGGGCTTATCCCCAGATGAAGCCAGATATCCTGGGGGAAGTCAGCTATGCCGAGCTCAAAAGCGGCAAGATAAGACTTGAGGGCAGGGAGGTGCCGACGGCTTCTCTATCCAGCTATTCCAAGGCGGTGGAGATTGCCAGTATCTTGAAGAAGTGGATGCAAGAGGGTGAGTTCTTGCTTAGCGAGCCCGTTGCTCCGTTGCCTGGAGTGGAGTCAGGGGTAACGTTTAAGCCGCTCAAGGAAAGACCGATA
>CAZLAL010000196.1:0-10185 GCA_964557455.1 uncultured Dehalococcoidales bacterium | reverse complement strand
AAGAAGACCCGGTTAAGACAGCTATGCTCCATTAGCAGCCGGGCTAGCTCTATTTGCGGAATAGTGTAGAACTGGTTTGAGGTCAGGATCAGGGTTCTGGCCTGCTTTTCCAGGGCTTTAACGAGCACCGGCGGACAATGGCCCAGGCCATTTACTGCCCAGCCGGCGATGAAGTCGAGGTATTGGTGGCCCCGGTCATCCCATACCCGAGCCCCCTTGCCACGCACTAGAGTCAAGGGTAGCCTGTTGATTGTTCGGAAAAACAGTCTTTTTTCTAACTCCTGCCAATCATTCTCTGACAATTGTTGTACCTCCTAATCTAGTCTGCCCGGCCTGTCTGATGAGGTCATCGCGTAAGGCGTGGGCAACCCTGCCATCTATTATGCGCACGAACTTGGTAGTAGTCAAGGCTCTCAAGCTAGCTTCCATCTTGGGAATCATGCCTTTGGAGGCTATTCGGGAGGCAAGCATATCTCTGCCTTCAGCCAGATTGAGCGCGGGGATCGTCTGCCCTGAGCCATCGTGAATACCGTCAACATCGGTCAGGAATATGAGTTCCTCCGCGGGCAATGCTGCAGCGATTTCCCCGGCCGCTGTATCTCCGTTGACGTTAAGCAGCATGACCCTGCCCTCCACGGAGCCAAAACTTATGGGTGCCACCACGGGCATGTAACCAGCATCCAGTAACAGCGTCAAGGGCGCAGGGTCAACGGCCACAATTTCACCAACATAGCCCATCTCGGGGCTCCTGATGCGTGTCCACAGCAGGTTCCCGTCGCAGCCACTCAGTCCTACTGCCTTTCCCGCCAGAGCTTGTATAGCGACCACCAGTTCCTTGTTCACCAGGCCACCCAGTGCAGCAGCCACTACCTTGAGGCTCTCTTCATCGGTGACTCTCAGGCCGTTTACAAAGCTGGTGTGAATACCCAGCCGCGCCAGCCACTCAGACGTCACCTTGCCGCCGCCATGGACGACCACCAGGTGCTTACCTCTTTTCTGAAGCTCCACTAGGTCTTCGAGGGTGGTATCGTGGTTGCCCAGGGTGCTGCCGCCGATCTTGACGACAATGATTTTCCTTTGCATTACGTTGTATAGGCGCTGTTTATCCTCACATATTCCTCGGAGAGGTCACAGCCCCAGGCAGTAGCTTGGCCGTCTCCTAGATCGAGGCATAGTCTTATGGACACGCTGTCGCTGTTCCTCAATGTCGATATTAGTTCGGCTTTGTTGAAGGGGGTGGGAGAACCCTGCTTCATAACACAAGTATCATTGAGATAGACATCCAATTTATCTTCTCTCACCCTGGCTGAACTTCGTCCCAGAGCGGCAACAATGCGCCCCCAGTTGGGGTCGTTGCCGTGGATGGCTGCTTTCACCAGTGGGGAGCTAGCGATAGTGCGAGCAGCTTGCTGGGCCCAGATTTCGG
The DNA here is from genome assembly GCA_964557455.1 of uncultured Dehalococcoidales bacterium. Taxonomy (GTDB): domain Bacteria; phylum Chloroflexota; class Dehalococcoidia; order GIF9; family AB-539-J10; genus RBG-13-51-36. The sequence goes on along the minus strand of CAZLAL010000196.1, from coordinate 8,759 downwards.
CTTCCGCCCCTTCTACCGTCACTTCGATAAGTTTTGTGGCTCCCTCTCCATCCCGGGCTATAGCCTTAGACAGATGAGTCAAAACTGCGGTTAGCGCTTCTTGAAAGGCGCTGCCATTGTCGAAGTCGATCGGTTCATTACCAGCTAAGCCGTTGGCCAATAAGAATACACAATCGCTGGGACTGGTATCGCCATCAATGCTTATCATGTTGAAAGTGCTGTCTACTGCCTTCTGTAAGGCGTCTTGCAGGAAGTCAGTCGTTACCGCCGCATCAGTGGCAACGAAACAAAGCGTAGTAGCCATGTTGGGGTGAATCATGCCTGACCCTTTAGCCACGCCACCGATGGTGAACATGCTTCCTCTTGAATCTACCCGTGCGGCTATTTCTTTGGGTCTGGTATCGGTAGTCATGATCGCCCGACAGAAGTTATGGCCTCCTTCTCTGCTGGGCTTTATCTTGCGAATCCCAGCCCTGATTTTATCCATAGGCAAAGGCACTCCGATGACACCGGTGCTGGCCACAAGCACCTCATCCGGAGATATGCCCAGTTTGGCTCCTGTTAGTTGTGCCATTTCTTCAGCATCAACCAGTCCCTGGTCACCTATGCAAGCATTGGCACAGCCGGAATTTGCTATTACAGCCTGCGCGTGACCTGTTGCTATACGCCTGCGGGATAACACGACAGGCGCTGATCTGATCTGGTTGCTGGTAAAAACGCCGGCAGCCGTGCATAACGCTTCGGAGTGAAGAATAGCCAAATCAAGGTCATGTTTGCTCTTAATTCCAGCAAACACCGCCCCAGCCCGAAATCCTGAAGCTGAGGTGATACTGCCTGAGGGGATTAAGTCAAACATGGGATGCAAATATATCAGGAAATAGGGGTAGAGTCTATTTCCGCGATCTTGCAGACCACGAAATTCCTCTGTTAGATTGCTTCATCACTCCGGACCCTCTTCATTCAAGCCTGAACTTACCTTCGCCTACTATCTCACTCAATTCCCGTGCTAATTCGGGGCAGTAATTGACTGTTATATTGGGCATATCGAGGTTCGTTACTTCGCCGTCACTGATGACAGCCAGAGAGACTCTATCCTGGCCGGGGTAGCTGTTGAGGGCATCCATGATTTTGTGCAGGTATTGAATGTCTTTCTCGGCGTCTCCTGACTGGCCGACGTCTATCATGATGCGGCGCGGCTGGGATTCCTCAAGCGTTTCCTGCCTGACAGGTAGCAGCATCGCCTCTTCACAGTTCAGCTGCACTTCTCCGTCCCTGACCTTCACCACACCCTTAATGGTGAGAATGTTGCCCTCCTGCCAAATGCCCTGGGTGCTCTCGTAGAGTCTCGGCCAGGCGATGACCTCGATAGTGGCATCTAGGTCTTCAACTGAGGCGACAACAAATGGACGATTATCTCGGGTGTGAGCCTGGCGTAGGGAAACCACCATTCCGCTAACGGTTACCGTATCCCCAACCATGTCCATATTAACCTCACCGCAGGAAACAGCGCCTGGTGAAGAGGCTCCCCTGGCCAAGAAGTCCATGGGTTGGGAGAAATAAACCCCTAACAGCTCTCTTTCCCACACAAGTTTTTGCTTGGTGGATACCTCTTCGGTGGCTTGCTGGTAGTTAACTTGAGGGGTGGGAGAACTTTGACCAAATAAGTCGAACATGCTGACTTGTCCCGATTCCTTGGCTCTTTGTTTCGTTTGAGACGCAGAGATAATCCTGTTCAGGGACTCAAGGAGAGTCTGACGGCTGCCTAGCGAGTCAAAAACGCCGGCTTTTATCAGGCTTTCTAATACTTTCTTATTGAGGTTGCGCAGGTCCGTTCGATAACAGAAATCATCTATGGATTTGAAATCGCCGCCTGAATCCCGGCCAGACAAGATATGCTCAATGGGGGAAGAGCCGACATTCTTGACAGAAGCCAGTCCAAAGCGGATGGCTGCGTTATTCTCACTGTCCTTCTCAATGACAAAGCTGGCATAGCTCCTGTTAATGTCTGGTGGTAGCACTTTGATGCCCATCCTCCGGCATTCAGCAATTGCCGAACGGACTCTCTCCATGTTATCTGAATAGGTGTTGAGAAAGGCAACCATGTATTCGACGGGATAATTTGCCTTCAGATAGGCCGTACGATAAGCAATGAGACCGTAGGTAACACTGTGCGCTTTGTTGAAGGCGTAACCGGCAAAAGGCTCGATTAAGGAAAATACCTCCTTAGCTAGTTCCGGCGATATGCCATTTGCTTTGGCTCCAGCGATGAAATTGCGCTCCTCTTTCTTCATCGCCGCAGCTATCTTCTTGCCCATAGCTTTGCGAAAGATATCAGCCTGGCCCAGGCTATAGCCGGCTAGGGCTCGGGCGATGAATATGACCTGCTCTTGATAAACAATAACTCCGTAGGTTTCCTTCAGGATCTCCTGCAAAATGGGGTGGGGATAGTGGATAGGGGCAATACCCTGTTTAGCCTTGATAAAGGTGGGAATTTGCTCCATAGGGCCGGGGCGATAGAGGGCTACTATAGCTGCGATATCGCTGAAGTTCGTAGGCTTGAGTTCCTTGATATAGCGGCGCATGCCAGCGCTTTCCAGTTGGAAGATGCCCTTGGTTTCCCCCGAGGCCAGCAGCTCGTAAGTTCTGGGATCGTCGAGGGGAATGTGCTGCAAGTCCAGCGAGACTCGTCGATTCTGGGCAATGATTTCCTTGGCTTTGGCCAGAATGGTCAAATTAGATAGTCCTAGGAAGTCCATTTTCAGCAGGCCCAGACGCGCGATGTTCTCCATGTGAAATTGGGTCATCATAGTGTGTTCCTGACCCTTACCGAGTAGCTGTAATGGCACATATTCAGCTAAGGGTTCATGCGAGATGACCACGCCGGCAGCGTGCGTGCTGGCATGCCTGACCATTCCCTCAAATTTTCTAGCCGAGTCAATCAGGTTACGTATCGCTGCGTCCTGGTGATAAATATCGTGAAGCTCCCTGCTCTGCTCCAGGGCTCGGTCCAGGGTTATGGTCAATTCCAGAGGTATCAGTCGGGCCACCCTATCAACCTGGGCATAGGGCATGCCCAAAGCTCTTCCCGTGTCCCTTATCGCAGCTCTCGCTCCCATAGTGCCGAAGGTGATGATTTGAGACACGTGGTCGGAGCCATATTTCTGGTTAACGTAGGATAGCACTTCGTCGCGGCGGTCGTCTTGGAAGTCAAGGTCAATATCAGGCAGCTCACGGCGCTCGACGTTAAGGAATCGCTCGAAGACCAGCCCATACGATAGTGGGTCAACATCGGTGACGGCCAGACAATAAAGGGCCAGGCTGGCGGCAGCGCTGCCCCGAACACCAAAGTAGATGCCGCGTTCACGGGCAAATGAGATTATGTCCCAGACTACGAGGAAGTAATCGGCAAATCTTGTCTTCTGGATGACGTCAAGCTCATGGCTAAGCCGTTCCTTGACCTCTGGTGCGGCGTTCGGGTAACGTTTTTCCAGACCCTGCCAGCAGAGCTCTGCTAGAAATTCATCGGCTTTGCGGTTCTTGGGCAATTCCACGTGGGGCAGATGCAGTTTAGTGAAATCCAGCTCCAGGTGGCACATATCTGCGATGGCTTGAGTGTTCTCCACAGCCTCAGGTAGGTCAGCAAACAACTGTTCCACCTCTTGGGGGCTTCTGAGGTAGAAGAAGGCGCCGGGGAACTTGAGTCTCTTTTCATCGTACACAGAAGTGTTGGTCTGTACGCACAAAAGAAGCTCGTGGGCTGGAGCGTCTTCCTTATTAACGTAATGCACATCAAAGGTGGCTACAGGCGGTATATTTAGTTTGGCGGATAGCGAAACAAGTCCCTTGTTGATTTGCTCCAGTTCAGAGATGGGATGCCTCTGAATCTCCAGGTAAAAATCGCCGAAGACTTCCTTGTACCACAAAGCTGTTGGAACAAGTTCATCGTTTCGTCCCTGGAGAATGAGCCGGGCCAGTTCCCCGTTAGCACACCCGGAGAGGGCAATAAGCCCGTCATGGTGCATTTCAAGAAGTTCCTTATCTACTCTGGGCTTATAGTAAAATCCCTCAAGGTTGCTCTTGGTAACTAGTTGGAGCAGATTGCGATAGCCCTTTTCGTTCTTGGCCAGCAGAGTAAGGTGATAGGGAGATTTATGGGCGAACTCTCGGCTATGTCGATCGGTTTCGGCGATATAGACTTCGCAGCCAACGATTGGCTTTATGCCTGCTTCCTTAGCGGCAGTATAGAAGTCGATGACCCCGTACATGGCACCGTGGTCAGTGATAGCCAGGCTGTCCATGCCCAATTCCTTGGTTCGGGCAATAAGCTGGGGTATGCGGCACATGCCGTCGAGCAAGCTGTATTCGGTGTGGACGTGAAGGTGGACAAACTTCTGTGGCATCGAATAGATTATATCACTTGAGTCAGAAGCCCCAAACGAAAGATTTCTGGCCAGCAGGATTTTCTCTGTCATCGCGATGAAGAGCTTTATTTGCCTGCACTTCTGCCGGGAGCGGTCGCCGGACTTCGCAGCTTATGAAGTTGTAGGGAAGTAGATTGAGATTAACGGTGTGGATTGGGGATTCCGGTTTTGTGGTAAACTTCGGAAGAATTGGATACGGTTTGTAAATCAGGAAGGAGCCAGCTATGACTGCAGCCCGATTAAGGAAGATATTCGAACCCGCGAGAATAGGCCAAATGAAACTGAAGAATCGAATAGTCATGCCGCCGATGGGAACTAACTATGCCGAGGCAGGCGGCGCTGTCAGTCAGAGGATGCTCGATTACTATGAAGCGAGGGCCAAGGGCGGAGCAGGGTTGATTATTGTCGAAGGAAGCGCTCCCAGCCAGCAGTGTATTACTTTCCCGAAGGCAGCTCCATCTCATCAAGCATCTCTTGGAGCTGATAAATTGATTCCTGGTTGGCAAAAACTGACGGATGCCGTTCATCGCCATAATGCCAGGGTAGCTATCCAGATAATGCATGGCACTCTGGAGAACTGGGATGGGAAGGTAGTGCAGGTGGGTCCAAGTTCGGTAGTAGTGCGCGGCAGAGTCATGGGTATCCTGGCCGGGCCTCCTCATGAGCTGACTGTCGAGGAAATTGCGGAAAGGGTTGAATGGTTTGCTTCTTCTGCCAGACGCGCTAGGCAGTCCGGCTTTGATGGGGTCGAGATTCACGGTGCTCACCAGTATATTATCTCCGCGTTTCTCTCCTCGGCTACTAACCGGCGCACAGATGAATATGGTGGCTCAGTCAGGAATAAGGCAAGGTTTTTGCTAGAGATAATTCAGGCTATTAGAAGGGAAGTAGGCCCGGATTTTCCTGTTTGGGTCAGGTTCAATGCTCAGGAATGGGGAATAGAGGATGGGATTACCGTTGAGGAGACCAGACAAGTGGTACCGCTGGTGGTGGAGGCTGGTGCTCAAGCGCTTCACGTATCAGGTTATGGCGCCGGCTCTTATATAACGGCCGCTCCGATTGCCGATACAGCAGGCTTTCTCGCGTCTCTGGCTGGAGAAGTCAAGAAGCTGACCGATGTGCCGGTAATTGCCGTGGGCAGACTGGACCTTGAGCTTGGTGAGAGGCTCCTCGAAGAGGGCAAAGCTGACCTTATAGCGATAGGCAGGCGTCTTCTGGCCGACCCGGACCTGCCCAACAAAGCGGCTGAAGGAAGGCTTGATGAAGTCACCCCGTGCATAGGCTGTATGGAGTGCATTGAGCGCTTGGCCTTTGATGAAAGCGGCGAGGGGGTAAGCTGCGTAGTCAACCCCGCCCTGGGCAGGGAGAAGGCCTACCAGATTAAGCCTGTGGAAAAGGCCAAAAAAGTGACTGTAATCGGTGGTGGCCCCGCCGGCATGCAGGCTGCCATTGTGGCAGCCTGGAGAGGCCATAAGGTTACCCTGTTGGAGAAAGATGCCAGGCTGGGCGGGCAATTGAATATAGCTGCCATCCCTCCATTCAAGGGCGATATCTTCCCCTGGATAGACTATATGGTCAGTCAGGTTCACAAAGCCGGAGTGAGAGTCGAGCTGCATACAGATGCCACTGCTGAAGCCGTTACTAATGGGAAACCGGACGCCGTCGTTATAGCCACGGGAGGCACTCCGGCCATGCCTGATATACCTGGCATTGATAAATCAAATGTAGTTGCTGCCCAGGATGTGCTCTCGGGCAAAGCAAAGACAGGGCAGAATGTGGTCATAATCGGCGGTGGCATGGTCGGCTGCGAGACCGGGCACTATCTGGCCGAACAGGGGAAGACGGTGACCATCATTGAAATATTGAAGCGGATGGCTAACGACATGTTTCCCATGACAAGGCGCCGGCTCATGGATAGTCTGAGGAGCAAAAAGGTCACTCTGCTGACCAGCGCGACCTGTGAAGAAATGAAGGAAGGGAGCGTTCAAGTGACTACTGCGGAGGGTAAGAAAGAGACCATTCTGGCCGACACAGTCATTATAGCAGTCGGCTACAAGGCAGATAATAGCCTCTACAAAGCATTGGAAGGTAAAATTCCTGAAATATACTGCATAGGTAATTCTGCCCAGCCTCGGAGAATACTGGACGCTACCAGCGAAGGATACCGAGTCGGGCTGGCCTTATAGCAGTTCTGGACAAGATGGCTTTGGTGTGTACCTGACGCTGCAATCCCATACTTGGCTGTTTTGTTTGTTAGTTGCGCACTGAGATACGCCCATGCTGCTCAACCTCATAGATGTGTCCTCCTGGCGAGAGGCGTTGGTAGCACATTTGCTATTCATTAGCCGATGCAGAATCATAGTCAATGATTGGACTGACAATGTCCTCCTGCAGAGCAGAAACTCGGCCATTCCGATGGGTAAGAAAATGCCGACTGGTAGCAAAAGTTAAGATAAGTATATTGATAATTCGCCCCAAAACTGATAAACTATAAACATCGTAACGGTGGTGAACGGATGTGCGGCGCAGGGAGTTCTCTGGGTTCAAATCGGGTTCGTCACAACGTATCTGCAGATTCTCGCTCAGCTTTTCATTCTCCATCAGGCGAAAAAAGTCTTTGCTTAGGGGTCTCCTTGACTTCTATCCTTGCTGATGCCTTGGGCTCCACTTTCCGCTTTCCTGTATCTCGAAGAGAGAATATGAAGGTGAAGGTGATAGAAGAGCCGGTCGGTCATGGGCAATCGGGTTACCATTGGAGAGCGATTGCAGAGAGCTGCCTCTCCCTTATTGCGAGCTCTAATAGTGGGTAATGAGTACCGTAGCCACATTAATTGGCCATGCTGGAAAGAGGGCTCTGCAATCTCTTTGCGGACCCGATAAGGCACGCCTCAAATCAAAGAAAGGTGTAAGAGGATATAGGACGATAAAACATTTTACGCATGACATTATAATCTGTCATGCACAAAGCACGACAAGAGAAAGGAGAAAAGTGAAAAGAGTAGGAATTCTGTTTATAGCACTGGCACTGGCTTTGGCGCTGGTGGTTCCGTCTATCGCGTATGCTGGAAACAATGCGCCATTTAATCCGGGGCCTCCGCCAGGTGTGAGGCCCATTGTCTTTGTTCATGGTTATTCGGGGTCAGCACTGCAATTTGAATCGCAGGCCCTGCGATTTGCCAGCAACGGCTGGCCCGCCGACCATTTGTTTGCCTTCGAATATGATACCAGCACGCCGGACGTCGAGGGTTCAACAGCGAGAATGGCACGGCTAGATTCGTTTATTGATAACGTTATGGTGGAGACGGGCGTTGATCAGGTTTACCTCATGGGGCATTCTCGCGGCACAACAGAATCTCTTGCCTATCTCGTGGATCCATCGCACGCAGCAAAGATCGCCAAGTATGTAAATATTGACGGTCGTACAGCGGACTCCCTCCCCGGTGGCGTGCCTACCCTCGCTATATGGGCTGGTACTGGGACTCCTGGCCGTGAGATAGTAGGGGCGATAAACGTTGTTCTCCCCGGTCAATATCATGTCCAGTCGGCGACGTCCGCTGAGGCGTTTGCGGCAATGTTCGAGTTCTTCACCGGTGAACCACCGGCAACGACTGACATTCTGCCCCAACCACCCGGTCAAGTGAGGCTGGCTGGCAGGGCGGTCTTCTTCCCACAGAACATAGGAGTGGGTGATGCTACTTTGGAGATATGGGAAGTCAACGGGGCTACCGGCTTCAGAAAATATGACGAACCAGAAGCAGTCTACCCTTTGACTGGGAACGGATATTATGATGGAGCTTGGGGACCTTTTGAAGCCAATGGCCTTAAGTACTACGACATGGTCATCGTACGTGAGGGCTTTCGCCCTCATCATTTCTATTTTGAGCCTTTTATGAGGAGCGACTACCTGATTCGCTTGAACACTTCTCCGCCTGGCGGAGTTGGCGATTATCTTGACCAGAGCCCCAACCACAGCAACTTGGTTATCACCAGGGACAAGGAACTCCGCAGCGACCCAGGTTGTGTCAACGACATTCTTGAGGTGAACGGTGACAATGTACTGCAGGCAGTCACCCCCATTACTAAGAGCCTGGTCGGACTGTTTGTTTACGATTATCACGCAGATGGAATAAGCGACCTTACTCAACCGACCTGGTTACATATGCTGCCTTTCCTCACAGGGATTGACCTTTACATACCTGCGGCTGATCCGCCAGATGGGACGATATCAGTTGTGCTTACTCCAAGAGACGGCGGTGGTAAGACACAGGTGGTAAACGTCCCCAACTTGGCATCTTCGGAACATGCAATCAGCGTTAGATTCGCCGACTATCTCCAGGA